>JAGTUW010000413.1 GCA_018224345.1 Bacteroidota bacterium | reverse complement strand
CCTCCTCCGCCGCCGCCGGCATTGACCGCGAGTATCCAGGCATTCGGTGTGTACGAACATGATATTGAGCGCCCCATCGCGACAATGCGGGTCGAGGAGTTCATATCGACGGAAATGCGCCCTCTGCTCCATTATGTCTTTTTCAGTGAAGGCAGTGACGAACTTCCTGAGCGCTATGCACGGTTGCAGCCCGCGGAAACTGATGATTTCTCCGTGCAGACATTGATGCCGCTCGATAATCTCAAGACGTACCATCATGTACTCAATATTATCGGTTCTAGAATGCGGCAATATCCCGATGCCACACTGCGGTTGGTGGGAACAAACAGTGACGAAGGACAGGAACGTGGTGATGATGCACTTTCCCGTCAAAGAGCCGTCACCGTTCGTGATTATCTGACCCGTGTCTGGTCGATCGCAGAGGAGCGACTTCGTATCGAGTATAGAGGACTCCCGGAGAAACCATCCAACATCACTGTCGTGGATGGCATTGAGGAAAACCGGCGTGTGGAACTTTATCCAAGTATTCCGGAAATTATAGATCCGATTATCATTGACGACACCCTGCGTACGGTGAATCCCCCGCATGTCCGTTTTCGTCCCAATGTAGTGAGCGACGCCGGTGTCACGGAGTGGTCGCTTGAGGTTGAGCAGAGTACGCTGCCTCTCAAGAGCTTCGACGGCAGAGGGGATGTCCCCGGCAGGTTGGATTGGCGGGTACAGCAGGATCGTATGAGCATTCCGCGGGGCGATACACCGTTGCAGTACCGGCTGTCCGTCACGGATGCGGCTGCACAGCAGGTCGAAACAACTCCGGGATTACTTCCGGTCGAGCAGCTTACTGTGCAGCGCAAGCGCATCGAGCGACTCGGTGACAAGGAAATCGATCGGTACAATCTGATTCTCTTTGATTTCAATTCCGAGGAACTTGGAGCACGGAATCTGCGCATCGTCGATATGATCAAACCCAGGATCAGCGCGGAATCAACCGTCAACATCACCGGCTATACCGATCGCATCGGTGAGATGCGTGTCAATCAGCCGTTGTCCGAAGGACGGGCGCGATCCGCCGCCAGGGCACTGAACGTTCCTCTGGAGAACGCAATCGGGCTCGGTGCGACGGACATGTACACGAATGAACTCCCGGAAGGCCGGTTCTACTGCCGGACGGTCACCATCGTCGTGGAAACGCCCGTCGAATAATATTGCGTCCCGGCGATTATATACCGGTCGGTATGACGGGCAAGCCCGGTGGGGGAGCATGATGTGATGTGCTCGGGGAATGCGGTGTCACGGTTATGTGATCAGTTGGTACCGTGTCAGTACAGGAGAATCACGGCGTGTTCGGGCAAGGCCGTGATGGGGAGGATTGCGCGATTATCGTTGAGTTCACCTGCAAGTTGACAGTCCGGTGCAGCAATACCGATGTAGCGCGGCCGGGATGAGGGATCGCCGTGCCAGCGCATGAAGGTTTCGAGTTGCGACCCTGTGTTTCGCACATGCAGTGAATAGTCCTCGGAGCTGAGCAGCATGCCTGTCCCGGAATCCAATTGTTGTGCTTCCATGTGACCGACGCGAAGATGTTCGAAGGCGTAGCTGATAGAGACACTCACGATTTGAACGATATCGATCTCCGAATCCGCAATGCGGAATGAACCTTCGACATCCGTCATCATCGGCTCGATGCCCGGTGCATGCAGCAGTGCATGCGGGATATGATCCGTGTATTCGGACAGCAACTGGAAAGAGAACTCTTTCGCGTCCTCCTCATGGAGAATACGCAGCAAGGTGTGACCGTCATCGCTGTAGAGTGTGGCGATGGTCTGACATTCTATAGAGGTGTCATCACTTTTTGCCGCCAGGGTAAATGTCGTACATTGTTCGGCGTCTTCGACGGGATTCGGGGCATGCAACTGAATCGTACGCGGCTTTCGAGCATCGTTGATCCGAGACATGATATGTGCGGTTTCTTCACGAATACGTAATTCATCCACCTCCAGCATGGCGAGATGGAGTTTCCGCATTTCAGCGACCAGTTCGCCACAGCGGTCACACCGTGTCAGATGGTCCTGTATATGGGCGGCAATATCCGATGATTGCGTATCATGCCGTGATGCGAAGGATCTGAGAGAGGCGATATGCGGATGTGTATTCATGATATGTTTCTCCTCACTCTCTATATACTTCCGTCGGACTGATTCCGCGGAAAAACACCGCAAAAATACTTTTGACAGCGGAGGATAAACAGCTCCCTGGCATTGCCAAGAACGTATTCGAAGCGACTGCGTCGTATCTCCCTGTAGACTTCATAGCTGATATCCGGGAATTCGTGTTCATGGTAATCGAACCAACGGACAGGTCTTCCTTCGGCCAGATCATTGAGCATATTGCGCACGGCATTGCGATAGTGCGCTTTTTTTGCGTTGTCGAATATATCGCGATCCACGTAGGATTGCAGGATTGTATCACTGATACGTGTGACGATCGGTTCGATGATCAGTTCCCGATCCAACTGATGAAACGGATTCGCCGATTCCCGTTCAAGCCTGTCTTCTTCGACGAATCGCCAGTGCAGGTGGAACAGGTCGCGCAACACAGTGACAAGCGAGTTGATTGACAACTGGTGACGAACATCCGGATCTGCTTGCAGGATATCGAAGCAAGAGTCAAGCAGTGAGGCGGTAGACTGTGTCGGTGATGCCTCACGGGCAAGACGGGCCAGAAGCTCATCATTCGGCAGAGATGGGAGCATTTCGTTTTCATCGGAGACAACGCCACGAGAAATGACATCATCGTATGCGGAAGGTTGCTTGCTGTATCGGGGGTTCTTGCTGATGGTTTCATTGACCATCCGCAGAATTTTCCGGAATTGCGGGTCGAATTCGCCAAGCATTTCCGGAATCCACAGCAGGATGGCGGAGTATACACAACGGTCCAGCAACTGCGGGCAATCTTCGGCGGGTGGGACGGTGATTTCTTCCATCACGGGCATGACGGTAGAGACGGTGTCGCCTGCGCCGTCTGTGATTATGTCCGGTGTGTGTCGCGTTTCCCATACACTGATCTCATACCGCAGACGTTTCTCCAGTTGGAGGCAGGGAATGCCATGCAGAGGGAGAAACATGCTTTCTATGCTACGTGCAGCAGCCGATTCGATCGAGTATCCTGCCTGGTCGAGCAGAAGTTTGTAGCGACTGAATATCGATTGCAACATTCCCGTCGCGATGTGAATAGAGCGGTGTACAAGGTGATTCAATTGTCTGGTCGTCATCAAGGAGTGCAGGAGACAATCGAACGTATGTCGCAACTCTTCTTCTTGCATTCTGATCACCGGTGTAGCGGAGAGGGATACCCCGCAATGTAGGATATTTTGTGTAATGAGAAAAAATCTTCTGCACTTTCGTTGCCCCGGATGTAAGTAATACATGATTCATCCATGTGGTGAAGAGGATACGGAACGCGTGCACCGCGTGCCTCTTCGCAGGGCATGTTTTTATTGTTCTGATGATTCGGGATACGCAGATGAGCGGCCGACGGCTTCCCCACAGCGTGGTGAAGATGACGTGGAGAGGCTTGAGCCGGGGTATCCGGGAGGTGCGGGATTGCCAGATGCGTCCATGGCAATCCCGTTCATATTTTCTCCTGAGGGTGGCGGGGTATTTTCGCCTGACCTGCCTGCGATTGGGCTGGCATACTCTTCCGGAAATGCGCAACATGCCTGTATGGGTGCCACATCGCGGAGGTCTCACATGGCTGTTATCGTATCTCTTCTGTTTATTCTGACTGCACTGGTTGTCATTCTGCTCGTCCTTGGCATCTGTCGCGCTTCAGCACAGGCGGACGAAGTCATCCGTCGTATTTCAGCCGAGCAGTTCCCTGATTTTCTCGATCGTGAGCGGAGCTGATCCCTCGTAGTGATTATTGACGTTCAGAAATACATCCATATCACATGCGAGCATCTCCTGCACGAGCTCGGTGATGTGTTGCAATTCTTCGTCTCTCGCTTCGATGATCCGGTTCCATTTCCCCCCGCTTCGTTCCTCTATCCCCTTTCTGTCCGGACCGTGCAGGCGGAGCACGGTTTTTCCAACTGGCCAGGCACCTGATTTCTTTGCTGTCTCCCATAGAAGTTAATGGTTAATGACAATTCCGTTCCTGACAATCCGGGATACCGTTCGAATCTGCGGAAAGAGGTTGCTGAACAGGTGTCCTTCCGGAACAGCACACTCGAACCGGAAGGCGTGCAGATCGTACCGGTAACCGGATGCCGACGGAGGAACGTACGTCGGAAATCTCCTGCGTTCGTCTGAAAACGGCAAGTCCTGGAGTGCATAATTCGCACGAATGCCGTATGTTGTAAGCAATCATCTATTCAAGCGAAATTGGAGGACACATGAACAGAGTCTTTACAACTATTTTGGTGTTGCTTCTCGGAAGCGGCGTTGCGTTTGCTCAGGAACGGGAAGGCCAAAGCGAAACAAGGATTGTCCTTGAACAGGAGAAACCGCAAAAACAGAATTACTACAGCGTGCGCTTCGGACTCTGGTTCCCGGAGGATGAGGCGAAGGGATTCAATTTCGAAGGGAATCTTATCGACGAAACGGAAGGAAAAATCGATCAATCGCAGGCGATGGGTCTGGATTTCCATTTCCGAAAGAATATTGGTTCTCCGCTGTACACCGATCTTTCTGTCGGCGGCTGGTACACCACCTACCAATTCAGTATCGATGAGGTCACATCGAATGGCCTGCTCAGGGAAGCGGATGCCTGGGCGCTTATCGTGCCGATCACCATCGGTCTCTCCATCGCACCGCTGCCGGACAATCCCGTGCAGCCGTATGCCATGGCAGGGCTTGGAGCATACGTGGCATTTACCGGGCGCGAACTTCTGAGGATGTCGGATCAGAATGTCAACGACACGGAAACCTTCATTCGTTTCGGGTTCTATCTCGGTGCAGGGTTGGATTTGATGCTGGCTGAAGCCTTCGGCATCAGTGTAGGAGCCAAATATCAATTCCTCGAATTCGACGAACCCCTGTTCACCGGCCAGAAGAATTTCACCGGCTTGCAGGCAAGTATCGGTGTCGCGATGAAAATTTGAGTTTTTCCTGTTTCTTTGTCTGATGAATTTGGACGGATAGTTCACCGGCCCGTCTGTACGGGCCGATTTTTTTTGGATTCCGCTTGACTTTGTCGTGGGGAAATCAGAGATTTTCTTCTACGATTGTATTATTTGGAGGCTGGGTCATGAAGCGACGCGATTTTCTTTTTTCCACGATAGCGGCAGGCGCGGCTGTCTCGCTGATGCATCAGGTTCGCGCACATCCGTTGCGCAATAGTATACGCGGTAGCGCCGGACGTCCGGCAGCACAGGCCTTGCGCCTGCATCCATTTCTGGCTGCGCACCCCGATGCGGTGTTTATTCGACGCACGCAGGTCACCAGTAAACTCGACACCATGGCAAAGCAGTCGGAGGGCGAGGCCTTGACGGCGGAACTCTTTTCCGCAGATGCAAGCGGCGATATTCCGTTCACCAATGCGATGGCGATCAAGCCCAATCTCACCTGTACATTCGGGACGGGCAATACAGCAGAGGGCATGGGGATCATGACGGACCTGCCGTTCGTCGAAGGGATGGTTGCGGGTCTGTCGCAACACGGCTTCCCCGCGCATAATATGTATATGCGGGAAGGCAACTGGTTGGGTGACGGGTATTGCGCAAGTGAGTATCCCGTCACAGGGGTGCT
Organism: Bacteroidota bacterium; assembly: GCA_018224345.1. Classification (GTDB taxonomy): domain Bacteria; phylum Bacteroidota; class Ignavibacteria; order SZUA-365; family SZUA-365; genus SZUA-365. The sequence continues at coordinate 1,939 of JAGTUW010000413.1, read as the reverse complement.
CGTAGATCAGCTCGCACAGAGACAGGGGATACATGCCTTCGATTTCCCGACGGGTCGCCACCTGAATGACATGACGCTGGAAAGCCTGCAGGCTGGAACGGAAGTCATCTGGCGGGATGTCCACGGTGATGGAGTGGTGTTCAAACGTATCGGATATCTCGCGCCGTATAACGATGACGACAGCTTCCTGCTCAACGTGGCGAAATTCAAGGCGCACGGGATGGGCATGACGTTGACTGCAAAAAACCTGCAAGGAATGTGCGTCGCTCCGTACATACATTTTTGTGAAGGACTCACCAGCCTTGCCAATCGGCCTGCGCATGTGCTGGCGGATTTCCATGCTGATCGTGAGCAACGCATCAATGCATTGTATGCCCGTCACGTTGCGGAGGGGATCCCTCGATGGGATCGTCCCGAACCCGGTGGCGGCTACGGTATGGAAGTCTGGGCCCAGCGTACCTGCGATGCCCTGAGCGTGGTCGGCCCGGGACTGCATGTTATCGAAGGCATCTACGGCCGAAATGGTGACGGCTTCAATGGAGGACCGGGTCCCGGAAATACACCCGAGGAATTCATGAGCAACCTGCTGATATTCGGGAGAAATCCATTGCTCGTCGATGTCATCGGCACCTGGCTTGCAGGGCATGAACCGGGGAATTTCGGCCTGTTTCATATTGCAAGGGAGCGCGGACTCTGCCCGACCTTCGTTCCGGACGCGATTCCACTGTATGACTGGAACGGCGGCGAACCTGTTTCCGCCACACTCACCGAGCAGCCCAGGACACCGATCCTCTGTCCCTATCTTCGGCGCGATTATGATGGTCAGCATGAAGATCAGTACCATCTCGTCGATGAACCTTTCGATTACAGCACGGTGTCCGTCGACCGGCTTGAAGCGCTCCCCGTGAAAGCGGAGATTATTGCATTGCAGAATCCCGTGCGTGATGTCGCACTGTTTGAACTGCGTTTCCCAAAGGAAACACATGCCCGCGTTGAGATTTATGATGGCATGGGGCGTCGGATCGCCGTCCTGCGTGATGAACGATTCAACGATGGCAGTTACAGTGTGCGTTGGACACCAGGTCGTGTTCCCGCCGGCATGTATATCGCGCGTCTGCTGACTCCCGCGGCATCCGTCAGCACGCGTATCGTGCTGCTGCGGTGAGCGTTGTGGATTGTCCCGATTGCAGCCGGTATCTCCTGTATCCCGCTGTGACTGTGCGTGATGTCCGTCAGCAGCAGGCGATGCGCTTCGGTCACCGGTAGTTCTGATCACGGGTCTGTCTCTACGTGGAAATCAAGTGATAATAACCGGTTGCGCTAGTGTATCGGCTGAAGCGGGCAGGGTGGGTTCCCGGCTGTCGTAACATTCGCAAGTGCGTATTCAGGGACGGGCCGAAGCACATGTGGGAGACCGGTTCTCTCATAAGAAAGAAGTCACCATATCGGTGACTTCTTTTCTCTCGTGGACGCAGCGGGATTTGAACCTGCGACCTCTCGCGTGTGAGGCGAGCGCTCTGGACCAACTGAGCTATGCGTCCATACAAGCTCTCTAAAATAGGGGTATACGTCCGGAAATCCAAAAACTGGAGCAGCTCACCGGTGGCGGAGCCAAACCCTCCGGGGTCACGCAACATCGGATATGCGAAGATCAGCGATGCCTGTATGTAACTCAATCTGTATTGGCGTTACCGAACAGGCGAGCCTGCGTTCCGCTATCTTCACTACTCCTTCGCACGGGTTCCTGAATCCGAGCTCTGTCTCGTCTCCATTGAGCCAGAAAGCTCAGTCCTCTTGATTCCAAAGTTTCATATATTTTATCTCATTCGCATTGCCGATCAGCGTCAGCACTTCGTCTGGCTGTGACCTCCTGTTTCTTTCATAACCGGATGGTTTTATGCAGCGCAAGAAAAGTATTTCCGGGGATGATTTCCGCATG
>JAGTUW010000412.1 GCA_018224345.1 Bacteroidota bacterium | reverse complement strand
TCCTGCGGGGTTCGCTTGGGCGGACAGGAATGTCCGCCCTCCTTTAGTCGCAATTTGCGATCGCCCTCTTGCACCGGCTTGTTTCGGGTGACGGGTTTCGGTTTTATCATTATCCGGAGCTCATACGACAGGAATAACCGCCAGAAAAGAAACAGCCGCCCCGGGGGACGGCTGTTGAGAGTCTGTTGCAGGCCGCGTTTGTATTATGTGCCCGCGCTGTAATCATCCATATAGGCCTTCTGCTCGGCGGTCAACCGGTCTATTTTCATACCCATGGTATGCAGCTTGACGCGCGCGATTTCCTGGTCCTGCTCTATGGGAATGTCATGCACTGCGATGTCGAGACGCTTGCCTTTATTCGCCATTTCGGCAATACGGAGCTGCGAATGGAACTGGTTGGCGAAGGACATGTCCATCACTTCGGAGGGATGGCCTTCGGCGGCGGCAAGATTCACCAGTCTGCCCTGCGCGAGCAGATAGATGCGGCGGCCGTTTTTTCTGATGATATATTCCTCGTTGTTGGCGCGGATGGTACGCTTGCTCTTCTTGATCTTCTCCAACTCGGGGATATTGATTTCACAGTCGTAGTGACCGGTATTGCAGACTATCGCACCGTCCTTCATTGCAAGGAAATGCTTTTCTCGAATGACGTCGTTGACACCTGTGGCGGTAATGAACACATCACCGATTTTCGCGGCCTGGTCCATGGTCATGACTTCATGTCCCTCGAGCGTCGCTTTGAGCGCGGCGGTGGGCTTTACCTCCGTGACGATGGTATTGGCGCCGAGTCCCTTGGCACGATCAGCGACTCCCTTGCCGCAGTGGCCAAAACCTGCAATGACGACATTTTTGCCTGCGAAGAGTATGCTGGTCGCGCGCAGAATACCGTCGAGAGTGGACTGCCCTGTCCCGTACACATTATCGAAATCCCATTTGGTTTCGGCATCATTGACAGCGATGACCGGGTACTTGAGTTCTCCAGCATCCGCCATTGCGCGGAGGCGATGCACGCCGGTGGTGGTTTCTTCCGTACCGCCGAGCATATCGGGAATCAGTTTTTTGTGTTTGTTGTGAATGGTGAAAATCAGGTCCGCGCCGTCATCGAGCGTGAGGTTGGGTTTGAAATCGAGTGTCCGGTCGATTGCCCAGTAAAATTCCTTGACATTCATACCGTGCCATGCATAAATGGATACGCCCTTGGCCGCGAGCGCGGCGGCCACCTCATCGTTCGTCGACAGCGGGTTGCAGCCGCTCCAGCTCACCTCCGCTCCCGCTGCGGTGAGCGTCTCTATGAGGACGGCAGTTTCTTTGGTGACGTGGAGACAACCTGCAATGCGAAAGCCCTTCAGCGGCTTACTCTTACGGTATTTTTCGCGCAGTGCCATCAATACCGGCATGCGACTTTCCGCCCATTCAATTTTCATACGACCGTCCGCGGCGAGGCGGATGTCCTTGACCTTGTAGTTTTTGTTGGCTTTTGCCATGAAAAAAAGCTCCGTGAATCTATGAAAGGAAGTGATTGCTGTACGTAAATTAATGCCCTGCCGCATCACGGCGCCGGGCATGACCCATCTTCTCCGCCTCCGGATAGATCAGGTCAGCGCCTTACGAATGTCCTTGACCATATCGAGTTTTTCCCAGGTAAAATTGCTGCCGTTGCGTCCGAAATGTCCGTATGCCGCGGTATCACGATAGATCGGTCTGCGCAGTTTGAGTCGCTCGATAATGCCGTTGGGTGTCATATCCACATTGCGCTGTATCCAGCGGGATATATCCTTGTCAGCAACGCCGTTGTGTGTACTGCCGTGTGTATCGATATGAATCGAGACAGGTTTGGCCACGCCGATGGCATAGCCGATCTGAATAGTACACTCATCGGCCACACCGGCAGCGACGAGATTCTTGGCCAGGTGCCGTGTCGCATAGGCTGCGCTGCGGTCCACTTTCGATGGGTCCTTGCCGGAGAACGCGCCACCACCATGCGGCGCCCAGCCACCGTAGGTATCGACAATGATCTTGCGCCCGGTCAACCCCGAATCGCCATGCGGCCCACCGATTTCGAAGCGCCCCGTCGGATTGACATGCAGCTTGACTCTGCCGGTGAGCAGTTCCTCGGGAAAGACATGCGCAATGACATGCTCCTCGACATCACGACGAATCTGCCTCTGCGTGACCTCGCTGTCATGCTGCGTCGACACGACGATGGTATGGACGCGTATGGCCTGCCTGCCTTCGTATTCGAAGGTCACCTGGGATTTCGAATCCGGACGCAGGTACGGCATCAACGAAGGTTCGTTCTTGCGAATATCGGCCAGACGTTTGACGAGTTTGTGTGCGTAGAGAATGGGCATGGGCATATACTCCTCCGTCGCATTCGAGGCATAGCCGAACATGATACCCTGGTCTCCCGCACCGCCACATTTGACACCCCGGAAGATATCAGGTGATTGCTGGTGGATATGTGAGGCGACACCGCAGGAGTCGGAATCAAAGCGGTATTTCGGATCTACGTACCCGATTTCTCGCACAGTACGGCGCACGACTTCCTGTATGTCGACATAGGCCTCGGTGGTGATTTCTCCGCCGACAAGCACGAAGCCCGTCGTGGTGAAGCACTCACAGGCGACACGTGCCGCAGGGTCCAATGCGAAAATGCTGTCAAGTACAGCATCGGAAATCTGGTCACACACCTTGTCGGGGTGTCCTTCGGAAACGGATTCGGAAGTAAAGAGATAGGACATGGATTCTATCCGCGATAATGATGAAGTTTACATGTAGATTCCTGCCGGTGATCCCGTAACTTACAGGCTCGGTACCGGTCCATACCCGTTATTCAACGAATACGATATCACAGCAATGTACAGACAATATTCGAGAAACAGAAATGCCCCCATAGCCCGCATTTACAAATATTTGGAAATACACCGCCCCCTGTTTATATTGCTGTTCTCCGCCATCCTAGCTCAGTTGGTAGAGCAGCTCACTCGTAATGAGCAGGTCGTCGGTTCGAGTCCGATGGATGGCTCCAGAAGAAAAAACCACAAAGTCACTAAATCACGAATAAAAAGCACGAAAGGGTTTTCAGGGCGCTTATTGCTGAATAAGGAGCGATCTGAAAACCTTTTCGTGCTCTTGTTCGTGTGTTGGTGCCTTTGTGGTTTTTTCTTACCGCACCACCACCCCCCGTACCGCATGCCCCCCGGCCGAAACCAGGCGCAGCAGATACAATCCGGGAGTGAGACGG
>JAGTUW010000411.1 GCA_018224345.1 Bacteroidota bacterium | reverse complement strand
CCTGTGACCTTCTCCAGCAACGCTCTGGGTTGTCGCTTGATATGCAGTTCACGGAGTGCGTGACAGGAGTCATGCACCGTGACACGTCCTTCGAAGCGCGCTCCCACATCGGTGATATTCATCACATCGACAAGAAAGCTGGTGAATTCATGAATTCTTCCACGTACACGTTCCGCCTGTTCGATCATATCGTCACCCACATCAAGCATGCGCCCGTAGAATTCCGCCACCATGGTCACGCAGGAGCCGGAGGGCGCGACGATGTATTCGCTGCCGTCGCGATCGAAGATGTCGAGGAATTTTCGCGCGAGATGTCGTGCTTCGTGGTGATAACCGGTGTTGAAGGCGGGTTGTCCGCAGCAGGTCTGTTCGGGATTATACAGCACTTCGACGCCCAGGCGTTCGAGCACATGAGTCATCTGCATCCCGGAAGCGGGAAAGAACTGATCGGTCAGACAGGGAATGAAGAGAGAGACCTTCACGGGGCACCAAGCTGGATCAACGGCGGTGAACACGGTAACATAGTATAAATTCGACAAACGTCGAAGTGTCAGATGTCGGAATGCCGGAACATCACACTTGTGGCCCCGGAGGGCGCTGACCGGAATCAGTCCGAAATCCCCGTACCAAGTTTTTTCAGCAACCGGGACAGCTCTTTCTGTTCTTCCGGTGAAAGCACCGATGCGGCAAGTGCGATCCTGCCCGCGTGTTCGGGAAATATGCGCTTGATCAACTTGTCTCCCTCAACCGTCGATTCCACGATAACCGAACGGGCATCCTCGGGATAAGGGACGCGGCGGACCAGCCCTTCCTTCTCCAGATTGTCGACCACACAGGTCATATTTCCACCACTGACGAGCAGTTTTCGCGACAGGTCGCCGATAGGCATGGGCCCGATGTGGTAGAGGCATTCCAGCACACCGAACTGCGGCAACGTCAGGCCGTGTTGCCGAATATTCTTTCCCGCAACTTTGTTCATGACCGCATAGGCGCGGGCGAGTTTTACCCACAGGTCCAGTCCTCTGTCCGCTTCCCTTCCGTAACGTATGTTCTTTGGCATGTTCTATTTTGAATTTAAATAATCATCATGTTCAATGTATCTCCGGGTGCGTGCAGATGCAAGTCGGCCAGTCGCTGCGGGAAGGCTGACGGGCACATTTGCATCATGTGCGCCTTCTTGCGATATTTCCGCACGTGTCGTCTGCACACACCGTCAGTATTCCCGGGCTTTGGCTCATGCATTGCCCGCCTGTTCTACTGCTTCGAGGCGTGAGCATCCACGTGCGACGACACCGGGTACAGTTTCGTTGATCACGAACATACTGCGATATGTATAGATTTCACTGGTATCTCCTCCTCGCAGCCCTGTGTACGGCAACCGCGGAGGCACAACAGTTTCAGATGTTTCTCGACCGCGCCCTGGCTGCACCGGAGCACCGGCGCCAGTTCATGGCCGACAGCGTGCTGTCTGTCATCGATGCGTTTCCCTACAGGGAAAACGATACGACGGCATGGTTTCTTTACAAAGGAACAGCCGGAGAAGTCGCCCTGACCGGGGATATGAACGCGTGGAGCGACAGCCGTTCGCCTCTGCGCCGGCTCGATGCGACGGATCTCTGGTACCGCATGGAACACTTCGAAGCCGATGCGCGACTGGATTACAAATTCATCATCGATAAAGACTGGTTACTGGATCCGCGCAACCCCTTCACGATTTCATCAGCGGGCGGCCCGAGTTCGGAGCTGCGTATGCCCGGCTACACACCGCCCCCTGAAATCTATAGTCAGGACGGTGTCCCGCACGGCACGCTCATCGATACGACATTTGCTTCCCAGTCGCTGAGCAACAACAGACTGGTCCGTATTTATCTTCCCGCCGGCTATACAACCGGGCAACAACGTTACCCCGTCCTGCTCTTTCACGATGGCAATGAATACCTGACGCATGCCGCCATCATGCATGTACTCAACAATCTCATTGCCAAGCAGCAAATTCCACCCTGTATTGCAGTGTTCGTCTCCGCCGCAGACAGACATCGTGAATACGCGGGTGATCTTGTGGAGGCGTATACGGATTTCATTGTGCATACAATCATGCCGGCCATCGACGCACAATTCCATACCAGCACTGATCCAGGGAAACGGATCACGTTCGGAACAGCGAATGGCGGCAATATCTCTCTGTACATCGCAATGAAACACCCGGAGGTCTTCGGCTGTGTGGCGGCACAATCGAGCAACATCGTCGGGAATGTACACGCGGCATATCAACACGCACCACACCTTCCCCTTCGTCTCTATCTCGATGTCGGCACATACGATATTCCGATGCTCATACCCATTGTTCACGACTTCGTCGCACTGCTCGCTGTCAGAGGCTATGAACACCACTTCCAGGAACCGCATGAGGGACACAGCTGGGGCAACTGGAGGGGACATCTTCGCGATGCGCTGGAATACCATCTTGCCCGTCTGCTGGACATCACGGCTTCAACAGAGACAGCGGCGCGCAAACTGTCCGTGGGCGCCATCTGGCCGAATCCCGCCAGTGCCCGCATTACGGTCCCGGTGACGTTGCCGTATGCAGGACGATTGCGTATCAGTCTGCACGACATGCTCGGACGCGAAGTGCAACTGCTTCATGACGCATTGGCTCCCCCGGGCAGTACACAGCAGCATGTGCCTCTCCCTGCCGCTCTTCCCCCGGGCCGCTATTTCATGCACACCCGCTTCAATGGCATGCAACAAGTACAAACTCTGCTTGTCCGCTGATTTTCCCTATCTGCTTCCCTCCATCAGAGACCGGGCCGCTGCACACGCAGCGTATTCGAAAATCATTTGTTTCCACAGGCGTGCGGTCGGCTCAGAGGGGGATGTTGCCGTGTTTTTTCCGCGGGTTCGAATCCGCCTTGTTCTCGAGAATTTCAAGGGCACGGATGACGCGTGGCCGTGTGTCACAGGGTTCGAACACATCATCGATGAAACCGCGTTCGGCGGCGATGAAGGGATTCGCGAATTTCTTTCTGTACTCTTCAATCTTTTCTTCCAGCGCCTGTTCGCTGTCCTTTGCCGCGGCGATTTCCTTGCGGAAAATAATTTCCACCGCGCCTTTCGGTCCCATGACCGCTATTTCCGCCGAAGGCCAGGCGTAATTGTAATCCCCGCGAATGTGTTTGGAGTTCATCACATCGTAGGCGCCGCCATAGGCCTTGCGCGTGATCACGGTGATTTTCGGCACTGTGGCTTCGGCGAAGGCGTAGAGCAGCTTGGCGCCGTGCTTGATGATGCCGCGCCATTCCTGTTCCGTGCCCGGGAGAAAGCCCGGGACATCCTCGAACACGACCAGCGGAATATTGAAGCAGTCGCAGAAGCGTACGAAGCGCGCGGCCTTGAGCGATGAATCGATATCGAGCACGCCCGCCAGCACCGCCGGTTGATTGGCCACGATGCCGACCGGCCGGCCGTCATAACGGGCAAAGCCCACGACGATATTCGGCGCATAATGCTCCTGCACTTCCATGAAATCTCCGTCATCGACGGTGCGCGTGATAACGTCCTTGATATCGTACGGTTTGTTCGGATTGTCGGGGACGATGTCGTTCAATGCCATGTCGCGACGGTTCCGGTCGTCGGTGGGCGGTTTGCGCGGGGGACATTCCACATTGTTCTGCGGAAGAAAGCCCATCATGCGCCGGATGGCCATCAGTGAATGCACCTCGTTCTCATGCGCAAAATGCGCCACACCGCTTTTCGAAGCGTGCGTCATCGCGCCGCCGAGATCCTCGGACGTGACATTCTCATGCGTGACAGTTTTCACCACATTCGGTCCGGTCACGAACATGTAGCTCGTTCCTTCAACCATGAAGACGAAATCCGTGATGGCCGGGGAATAGACCGCGCCGCCTGCGCAGGGTCCCATCACCGCGCTGATCTGCGGGATGACGCCCGATGCCAGAGTATTGCGAAGAAAGATATCCGCATATCCGCCGAGACTGACCACGCCTTCCTGGATACGCGCACCGCCGGAGTCATTGAGTCCGATCACCGGCGCGCCGACTTTCATCGCCATATCCATGATCTTGCAGATTTTTTCCGCATGTGTTTCAGAGAGCGAACCGCCGAAGACCGTGAAGTCCTGACTGAAGACGAAGACAAGGCGTCCGTCGATGGTTCCGGATCCGGTAACCACCCCGTCGCCGGGGATGTGTTGTTTGTCCAGTCCGAAATCCGTCGACCGGTGTTTGACGAAGGCGTCGACTTCCTCGAAGCTGCCGCGGTCGAGAAGTATTTCCAGTCGTTCCCGTGCGGTGAATTTTCCCTTGTCATGCTGGGCCTTGACGCGCGCCTCTCCACCGCCCCGCAGCGCCTCCTCCCGCATTTTCTGCAGGCGAATTCTGTTTTCATCGGACATACTATCCATTCTCCGTATTGCGTAATCGAAACTGTTTTCTGCCGTACGTTTCCGTCGTCACGCGTGATTACTGTTTCAGCGCCTGTTCCAGTTCTCTGTCGAAGGCCAGTTCGAAGGAAGTTTCAATCGACGTAACCGTATCCTCGGTATGCGCGACCTCATCCATCAGTGCATCGAGTTGTGCGGTCATTTCCTCGGGGTCCTTCATTGTAATGGCCTGTTCCTTGATCAGCATGATCATTTCTTCCAGTGTCCCGAGTTGCGCATCGAGCAGGGCGCTGTCGGATTCGGCTTTGTGGAGCTTCTCCCGTCGTTGACCGAGAATCGCGAGTTGCCTGGTCTTCACCTCGCGCAGACGTTCATCGTCCCGCTGCATTTCTTCTTCCAGCCCGGAAATTCTGGCCTCGAGTTGTTGTGCGGTGTTCGTCGTGAGATGTTTCGCATAGCTCTGTTTTGCGATGAGCATGCGCAGATAGCGTGTAAGCATGTCATCGAGGCGCTCTTCGGCCCGGGCAAGAACGTCACGACTGGCGTCGCTGTAGCGCGCGTAATTTTCGCGAATCGCTTTTGCTGTCTGTTCCAGGCGCAGGTAGCGTTGTCTTTCCTCTTCAGGCAGCGCTGCGAGTTCCTCCCGTGTTTTGTCCGCTGCCGCATCGAGCGCGAGCGCAGTTTCCCGGCCGTCGACATAGCGCCGCCATGCCGGGAGCGCCGGCGCACCGATTACGAAGAGGGCTTCTCCGGCGAGTCCGACCAGCAGCGGCAGCAGATTGCCCGATATGAGAGTGATCATCGCGAGTCCGCCGAGCACGATGAGACTGACGGGATTCTTCAGGGCTTTGAGCAGATATGTTACGTAGGAATTCATGCGTTCTCCCGGCGGGTATTGCCGTCTCCGATGGTGATGCGTTCGCTGAACGCGGAAATATAGGCATATCGCAGCAACAGGGCAAAAGTGCTGCTCACCTCGCCATCATCTGACCACCACTTTCCGTGTCAGCCGCACTTCCCCGGCACGCAGCGAGACGAGGTAGAGACCGGGAGGCACGCGTGCGCCTGTGGCGCCGGTCAGATCCCAGGTCCAGTACGGTGTGGTAGCTGCGAGGCGATGCAGACGGATTTCACGTCCGAGCATGTCGCTGATGCGCAGGTGCAGTGCTTCCTCGGTCGGAACGCGAAGCTGCAGATGCAATG
>JAGTUW010000410.1 GCA_018224345.1 Bacteroidota bacterium | reverse complement strand
GCGTACCCGACCACATCGGGTTGTTGATGTCGACGATGGTCTGTGCGCTCACCGGCGCCGCAAACAGACCGATCAGAAAACAAAACGCAATAGCGGTCCTTTTCATGTAAAACTCCTGAACTGTTGTAATAGTAGGGAATTGTATCCGTCATGTCCTGTATTGTTGCTTTATCTGCACATCTGCGCGGTGCAGACGCAGAGGCAGCAAGAAGTACAGGCAAAAGCAACATAGTGAATTCTTTACACTTACGCAACCGGTCATGTGACTATTTTTCACTTTGGTTCCAGGCAAAAATCAAAATATTTTGACCGAAACCGCAGATAACTGTGAATCATGTTCACCGTCACGCAGGCGGAAGTGCAGTTTTTCAACTTCATAGCCAACGTAACGTGATCTTATTTCACTTCCTGCAGTCGGAGGAACGCAGCTTTTTCATGGATGCAGCAGGTGTTTTTCGCTGATATGCACCGGACTCTACAGCAATTGCTATCGATGGGAGGCAGATGTCTTCTCATTCAATAAGCCGGGTAACGGAATTCCCAATTGCGAAAACGCAGAAGTGTAATCACGAAAAGAGGCGTCTCATCTGCGATGTCGTCCTGCACGTACCGGCCATGCACGTACCGGCCATGTACGTACCGGCCATGTACGTACCGGCCATGCACACCGGGATGGGATCGCAGCAAGCAGGAAACGCATCCGCTGTCGCATACGAAAAACCGGGAGACCACTCATAAAGAGCATGGTCTCCCGGTTTCGGATAATGCGTCCGGAATGAACCGGGATTCCTACTTGTTCAGCACCATTTTGATGGTTTTCGAGAAGCTGATTTCGGAGTCTACACCCACCATTCTGATCGTAGCCATGTAGTTTCCGGTGGTCAGATCTGTGGCATCAAAGGTCGCGGAATGAACGCCTGCTTCAACGGTCCCATCTACCAGTGTCGCAACAGTGCGGCCCAGCATGTCCGTCACCGTCAGGGTGATATGACTGGCCTCCGGTGCGCTGTAACGGATGGTCGTGACAGGATTGAAGGGATTCGGGTAGTTCTGATCCATGGCAAAGGTCCTGACACCGGCGAAGGCATCGTCTTTGGGTTGGATCGTGCCCTGTACACGGGCCCAGTTCAATTTGATCGCGATGTAATCGAAGTTGTTGATGACGCCGTTTCCATCGGTATCCATGTAGCAGCCTTCAGGAGTGGACCATGGGACACCATACTGCGCTTCCCACTGCAGATAGGTAAGAGGATTGACATCCACATCCGCGCGGTAACGGGCCGGACCGGCTAGCCATGTCGGGTTCAACATCGCGTCGTGAATGTACGTGTTGAGCGCCGCACGGTCTCCATAGTTGACGACTCCGTCACGGGTGACGTCTCCGGGCCATACCTCGCAGGGAGTACTGCCAGGTTCGAGAATCATGACGGCACGGTTGACGTCGAAATCGACCATGTTGTCACATTCATCGAGGGTATTGAAACGAACCTCAAGCCGGTAATATCCGGGCTGCACACCGGTGAGCGGGAGATTGTAGGTGCCAGTATGGAAGTCGGCATCAATCGGTAACTGAAAGGACTGGCTGGTCACGAACACGTCCGCAGGCGTGTAAAGACTCACGGTGACGGTGGCGGTAAAGCTCTCGAGCGGATGACCAAGCTCCCAGCTTACCGGAAGAGTACCCGGAAGGTATTGCAGACCGGGCGCACTGGCCGCAAAGACGGAATTTTCACCGTCGCAGATCTCGAAACGCATGTCCGGACGGAAGTACCTCTCATACGGTCCGTAATGCCTGGCGCCACCGGGATTCTGACAATAATCCTGATTTGCGGAGGCACCACCATACGGGAAATGGTAGCTATACCGCATTCGATATTCGCTGTTTGTGTAGGTCGGCGGGTAGTTGACATAACCGTAGCGGACATACATGGAGTTGTGCCAGGTCTGATTGTTGCTATACGTGGTGTTCGGCATGTGCATGCAAAACTCTATCGCGATATTGCTCGACCCATCCCATTCAAAGGGTTGATCAAAGTCGAAACGCACATACTGCCTGTTGGAACTGGAAATATTCGGCAGCGTCCATTGCCCGCTGCGCACCACGGTCTCATTCGTGAGCGTGACGGGGACACGCCAATTGTCCTGCTGCGTATGAGACATGGTGATATTCATCTCATCGAACGTTGCAAGGTACGACCCCCTGGAGTACCCGTGCATGGCGATGGCCTGAATTTTTCCACCACCTGCGGGAGCTCCCGCAGCAATCAACTCGGAGGCAGTGTAAATGAGTTCGAGCATCCGCGCATCGTAATAATAATACATGGTTGGACTGTAAAAGTTGCTGTAACTGTTCGAAGGCGTACCCGACCACATCGGGTTGTTGATGTCGACGATGGTCTGCGCATTCGTCGGCATCGTAAACAATCCGGCCAGAAAACAAAGCAAAATAGCTATCCGTTTCATAAAATGCTCCTGTACACGTTGTTATTGCAGAGAATTATATTCGTTCTGTCCTGTAATTCTGCTTTTTCTCTGACTGCGCCGGGCAGTTGAAAAAGCGGCAAATAATTCAGGCACAGAAAATATAGTGATTTTTTTTCACCATTACAACATGTTTATGCATTTTAATTGCGTATTGCTTATTTCTTTGATAGCATTGTATGTTTTTTGAACGTTTTATCTTGTTTATACAGAGCTTTGCCCCTGAACAGGCCATCGAAGGATGCCCCGTTTACGCACAGTATAGTGCTTTTTTATCACGGCTGTTGCTTTTTATCACTTCCCTGTGCTGCCACCGTTATCTTCCGGGAATCCACATCACGCTCCGGCGATCTTGTTTCTGATTTGCCATACCCCTACCTTGGTCTTTTGCACTTTTATGGAGTTTACAGTGAGTCTTACCTATAAACATGCCGGTGTTGACATCGACTCGGGAGAAGAGCTGGTACGGCGCATTGCCGGCAAGGTGAAATCCACGCATGGACCGCGCGTACTGACCGGTATCGGCGGCTTCGGCGCCCTGTTCGACGCTTCATTTCCGGAATTCGACAAACCCGTCCTGGTTTCCAGCGTCGATGGTGTCGGCACCAAGCTGAAAATCGCTGCGATGACGGGGAGACATGATACCGTAGGACAAGACCTTGTCAATCACTGCGTCAACGACATCCTTACCACCGGCGCACGCCCCCTGTTTTTTATGGATTATTTCGCTGCCGGGAAACTCGATCCGGATGTCGCTGAACAGGTGATCACCGGTTTTGTCACCGCGTGCAGGGAGAATGACTGCGCACTCATCGGCGGCGAAACAGCGGAGATGCCTGGCATGTATGCGCCCACAGAGTACGATATCGCGGGTACTATTGTAGGGGTCGTCGAGCGCGATCGCATTCTCGACAAACGGAATGTACACAGCGGGGATGTGCTGATCGGACTCCCCTCCTCCGGACTCCACACCAACGGCTACTCCCTGGCCCGGGCTGCCCTCCTCCCCCACTTCTCACTCGATGCGCATTTCGACGATCTCGGCGGGACGCTCGCCGATGCCCTGCTCGCCGTGCATCGCAGCTATCTGCACGCAATCACACCACTGCTGGACAGACATCTCATCCATGCACTCGCGCATATCACCGGCGGCGGCATTGTGGGCAATACCATGCGTGTGCTTCCCGACCGGCATACGCTCGATCTGGACTGGGGAAGCTGGCAACGACCACGCATCTTCGAACTGATACAGGAACTCGGCGGCGTCCCCGAAGACGACATGCGCCGCACATTCAACCTCGGTATAGGTATGATAGCAATCGTGGCAAAGGAACATACCGCTACCGTGCTCGAACATCTCGCCAGCCAACACCCTGTCATCATCGGCAACGTCACCGACGCCTGACGAGCCTGCAACAACTGTTGTATTCCCGTACATAAAAAGAGGCGCACATCCTGATAAGGATGTGCGCCTCGGTACATTCAATCGATGTGATACGCGCCGGTTATTTGATCAACAGCATTTTCACCATACGATTGTATTCAATGCCCGACTCATGGCCTGTCACCTGAAGCATGGCGTAATAGGATCCACCCGGGAGTTGTTCGGCGTCGAAGGTCGCGGTGAACACACCCGCATCCATGTCACGCTCGACAAGCCTGGCGACCTCGCGACCGCTGACATCCGTAATGCGCAATGTCACCCGGCTGGCTTCGGAGATGCGATACGTCAACGTGGTACTCGGGTTGAAGGGATTCGGATAATTCTGTTCCAGCATACAGGATGCAGGATGCACCCTCTCGCCGCGCTTCGGAGGCACGGTCGAGACCGACTTCATCCAGTTGATCTTCATCGCAATGTAGTCGAAATTGTTGATCAATCCGTTGCCGTCAGTGTCCATGTGACACCCGTCATCCGTCGCCCAGGGAAGAGCCACCTGGGGCATCCACGCCAGTCCTGCCAACGCTCCGGAAACCGGTGCGGCACGGAACGGTCCGTTCAGCCAGGTAGAACGCAGGTTCGATTCGAAAATGTAGTCGTTCAGCGAGGCACGATCGGTATAATTGACGACATCGTCACGATTGACATCGCCGGGCCAGACGACGCAGGGGGTCTCTCCCGGCGCAAGCATGAGGAAATTTCCGCCTGAGAAGTAGTATGGAACCCCGCATTCATCCGGATCGGTAACGAACAATTCGAACTTGTAAAAGCCCCTGGTCAGATTCACCATAAGCGTCTTCAACACCGTTCCGAACGATTGCGTCACATCGAAGGTGCCGGTGATCGTCTCCACCAACGTCTCCGAAGGCAAAGGACCATAGATTTTGAGTATGTAATCGCCGGTCTTCGGCAGAATGAAACCCTCATACTCGATTTCAATATTGATATTGCTGCCGATGACATAGGCCTTCGCACCGAAGAGAGGGTTGTCGGCGACAGACGCACTCAAAATGTCATACGGATCCGGCTCGGGAACGACCACTGCCGGCACGACAGGTTCCAGCGTGTTGGCGTAATTGCCGTAGAAATATCCCGATGCGGGGCTTCCGACATAAGGCCAATACCCGGTGATCAATACCGTGCCGCCCTGCGTGAGATTGTAATACCCGCCGTAGGACTGTACACGCATGTTTACAGCTTGTCCCATGGTCAGACGCAACGGACTGTACCGAATGTCAATCCGTGCCTCCATATACATCGCCTCCGGTGTAGGCGCGCTGGTGCGTACGAAGACATCGGACTCGGACAGCAACTGTCCCTGCACCCACCATGGGACATGCGCAAACAGTGCATTTGTGTAAAACGTTAACTGCTGTGTCGCATAGGTGAGAAACGATGCCCGCTCGCGCGGGAACTGATAGCCCGGTGCGGGAATGGCGAGATTTCCGTCGGGAGGGGAACTGTTGTCCCAGACGCCATCTGCATCCAGATCGAACCAGATATTGAGCATCGAGGCATCGCCTGCGTACCGTATGGAATTGTACATCGGTGTTGGAATCGACGCCGCCACATAGAGATAACAGGCGTCATTGAACATCCAGACCTTGCTCCCCATCGGCGCCAGATGCGGCACCGGAGATGTCATGGTCAACTCGAGCGCGCCCGTCCATTCACCCGGAGAAATCACGCCATCAATAGTGGGGCGAAGGACGACACCGGGTATATACACCGGCGGTAACATGGCCTTTTGAAGCGACTGATGTTCGTCTGTCAATGGCATGTCTCCACCGTCATCATCTGACGGAGCGACGACAGACTGTGTCGGTGTGTAATGCAACCAGGGCGGATCGGACTGCGCCGATGCCACAACGGCAAACACACATGAACACACAAGCATAATAAACAGTACAGGAATCCTGCGTGACATACAACCTCCTTGACTCAGTGACATGCACATACCCGGTGCATTCGGACAACAAGACTAAATCAGGTGCGATATTATTCTACGTATTCGTCGTCAACATACAATGCTTTTTTCTGAAAAGCAAATAAAAACAAGCGCTCAGGCTTCGCCGGGAAGAAGATTTTTCACGTGTATCATATTCACACCGAGCATCCACCACTGCAGGTGGTGTACATGCCCGTGAGCAAGAGGCAATGACCGCCGGTGATGAATGAGGACGCCGTCATGGAGGGCAAATGGTCAGGGGAGAAAGCAGGAAGAGATGTGTGGTCAAGCCGTCATGCAGAGACCGGCGCAGAGGATGTGTGAGTATAGCTGTGATGCAATGACGGGGGAAGAGGATGTATGAGTATAGCTGTGATGCAATGACGGGGGAAGAAAATGTGTGAGTGTCCGGGACGTCTGATCAGGTACACGGCGCTCAGGATGATGGAACCAGCGCTTCCAGGTGTTCGAGCACACGGTCAATACTGCTGGATATATCGCCGGTACTTCCCCGGTGCATCCTCCAGTTCCGCAGCAGCGAGAGTATCATCTCAACCGCTTCGAGATCCCAGTCGAGACGCGGGTTTCTCAGGAAATCACAGATAAGCTCCTGCATTGCAGGATCGGTGACGTCGACGAGAGTGGAGAGATAATCCAGCAGGGAGGGGCGATCGCCGTACAACGCCGCGATGCGCAATACATAGAGCATCGCCTGACGGATGTGAGGGTCCCCGGCGTCTGCACAGGCAAGCCGCACCAGGGTATAGGCGGCAGCGGAATCGACGGGACGGGTCCCGATAATGCGTGCCGAAACGCCAAGCGGGATCAGACGACGCCAGCTCTGCTCCGAGCGGGCCAGCAGTTCCAATTCCGTCCACTCGGGAAGAAAGTTCTGGTCGAAATGATCGAGCAGCGCATGGGATATCAGATTCCTTGCATCCACCCAGTCAGTGCTCACATCAATGAGTTCAATCGCGGTCGATATCTTCTGTGGCTGCTGAAGCACATAGCCACCGACAATGATTGCTGCAATTTTCCGCAGATGCTGAACACCATAGTGATACCCGCGGGAAGTCCCGATGTTGTTCGCATAGGGCATACGCACGATATACAGCGGTGCGGTTTCCCATAACCAGCAGGAAAAATCGAAGCCATTCGGTGGAAGTCCAGCGAACCCCTCGCGCATCGCTTCGGCAATCAGACGTGTCGTCTCCCAGACCGAGAGTTTCCTTTCCTCAAGACTGGGCGGGTGTTCGAGCTGATCGATCACATCGGCAAGCGCTGGCTCGAATTCCCCGCCTGTCACGCGCATGCTGTTGCGAATATTTCTGTCGAAAATCCTGTGCATTGCTTCATTCCGTTCCATCGCTGCACAACCGGGAAGACCGCCCGGCGATGCGATCTGTTCTGAGTCGTGTCCTGACAAGATAGAATGTTCCACGGCAATCGGCAAACCGGCGCAAGGAGAAACAACGGCAGAGGGCAATGCACCGGAGACAGAAACAGCCGTCCCCGGTCACCCGAAGACGGCTGCTGTCTCGTCAGTCTCGGTTCGGATCACGCCTGAATATGCGTGAGCCTCTCGTTCATGCGTGCGTCGATTTCCAGCACGGAAGGGATGCGCGCACCGGTGGGCAAGACCTGGTCGGAGAACGGCAGAAAATGTGCCCTGCCGTCTTCCGTCGGGAAACGCAATCCGATGCGGCCTTCGCTGCCCTGCTGCCGGATGAAGGACATCATCTCGGCTGAAATACGCTCGTAATCGTCCGCCTCCGATGCCAGACCTTCCATCTCCAGCAACCGCCGCAGTATGGCGATGTTGCTCATGCCCGTGGGTGATGTGCCGATGGCGCTGGTTTTCTGCCGCAGACCTTCCCAGTTCGTGAAATGCCCCTCGGCTTCCCAATACGCCGAAAGCGGAAGGAACACATCGGCCGCCTGCGCCGTCTCGGTCAGAAACATGTCGGCGACAACGAGAAATTCGAGATTGTTGACGAAGCCGTTGTAATCTTCCGACGCGGCGGGATTCTCACCGAGAATCAATGCGGCACGTATCTTGTCTTCACGTATCTTCCGGGCAAGATTCGTCCCGCCGGATACGACCTCGCTGATGTCCTTTTTCCAGAAACGACCGACGGCATCGCGGATGCGCGTATTGCGTATGCTGGCACCACCCGGCAACAGCAGTCGGTCAAAGCCCGCCAATGCCATGCCGGTGTGATTGCACTCGGCGCTGAACAATGCGATACCGGAGCCCTCGACACCGATCCTGCCCAGCATGAGCATCAACGTGGCCAGCGCCTTGAGATCGTCACTGGCGCGGTCGAGCCGGCTGTCGAGATTGTACCATGCGACGATACGCTTGTCCGGATCTGCGATGATATCGACGATCGCGTGAATGCGCTCCTCCGGGACACCGGTGACCAGGGCGACTTCATGCAGATCCTCACCGGCCAATCGTTCCTTCACCTGTTCGAAATTCGCCGTGCGACGGGCGATGAAATCCTCATTGACCGCGCCACGACGCAACAGCTCGGACATGATGCCGCTGAGCAGACGTGTCGCCGTGCCACGACGCGGGTCCGCCCACACCGTCGCATCCGCGGCGAGATCGATCTCGGCGGAATTGATCACCACGGCCTCGGTACCCTGACGCATACGGCGCTTGACACGCCAGCCGAGAACGGGATTTTCGGCAGTGGGATTGCCGCCGAGGAAAAGATACAGATCGGCATTCTCCACCTCCCGGAGATCGGCGCTGGCAAATGTCGAACCCAGGATTTCATCCAGTGCGTGATAGTCGGCGCCGCTGACCATCTGGTGAAAGGACGTCAGATTGTTCGTCTCCAATCCCGTCCGCGCATAGCGGCCGGCGAGATACAACTCTTCATCGGTCAGTTTCGGTGACGCAGAGACCAGAACGCTGTCCGGCCCGTAATCCTCAAGAATGCGCGTGCGACCCTTGCCGATGGCTTCGAACGCCTCGTCCCAACTCACCTCGACCAATTCACCGCCCTTGCGCACCATGGGACGCTTCACGCGGCTGCCGTCGAGATAATGCTGGTAACCGAAACGACCGCGCACACACAACTCGCCATAATTCGGCGCGATGTCGGGCGCCGCGCCGACCACGTAGAACAGATCAGCCGCCTTGACTTTCATGGTGACATTGCAGCCGACGGAACAGTAATTACAGATATTGAACACCGCATCCATCTGCCAGGGACCGGAACGACGGAAGGGCATTTTTTCCACCAGGGTACCGGTGGGACAGACATCGATACAGTTGCCGCAGGCGACACAATTGGTTTCGTGCAGGGCCTTCTCCATCGCCGGCTTGACAATGGTGCGGAAACCGCGGTTGACGAAGCCCAGAGCCGCGACATTGAGTATCTCCCTGCAGGTGTTGACGCAACGTCCGCAGTTGATGCATTTGTTGGAATCGATTTTGATGAAGGGGTGACGCGTGTCGACTTTGTAGCGGTTGAATTCACCGACGAAACGGGCCTGGTCCACACCGTATTCAGTGCAATAATCCTGGAGACGGCAGGACAATCCCGCATCACAGCCGCACTCTGCACAGCGCAGAGCCTCTTCGAGCGCCGTCCGGTCATCATAGGCGTGTTCGACTTCCATGAAACCTTTCAGACGTTCGGCGACAGGCACTTCGGCCGCGTGATGCCGCTCGCTCGGGGCGACCTGTGGGATATCCTCTCTGCTCAGTTTGTGGAAATTATCCCGCTTGCTCTCGAAACGATCAGTCAACGGTTCGACAATGCCGGTCTGCGCAAACTTGTCGATGGCGCGTGCAGCCATACGGCCTGCGGCGATTGCGTCGATGGCGTCGGCAGGACCCGTCACCACGTCTCCGCCGGAAAACACACCCGGGCGGTCGGTATCAAAGGTGCCTGTTTTCGCTTCGATAGTTTTCCATCTGGTGACACTGATATGTTCCGTTCCTTCCACGCCGTCAAGATTCGGTTCCTGTCCGATGGCAGAGATAACCCAGTCACAGTCGAGATCGTATTCCGAGCCCTCGATTACGACAGGGCGACGGCGTCCCGACGCATCGGGTTCGCCGAGTTCCATGCGCACGCAGCGAATGGATTTCATTCTTTCTTCCTCGACATTGACCCGCACGGGGGCGGCGAGGAATTGCATATTCACGTTTTCCTCCTCCGCGGCCACGATTTCCATTTCGTTGGCGGGCATTTCCTTGCGCGTACGCCGGTAAAGGAGGATCACCTCGTCGGCGCCGAGACGCAATGAAGTCCGTGCGGCATCGATGGCCGTATTGCCGCCACCTACGACGACGACGCGCCCCTTGATGTCCGGCTGGGTTTTCATTTCCACCTGCCG
>JAGTUW010000409.1 GCA_018224345.1 Bacteroidota bacterium | reverse complement strand
TTTTTGTCTGTCGGTTTCGAAGCACTTCACCACAAGCACGGAACCTCATCGATCCCGCCCTCTGAAAGGTCTTCTTGCCCTTCTTGCCCTCTGTGGTTCCTCTTGTTTTATTATGATAATCACATCGATTGAACGCCAGAAAAAGAATCGCCGTCGCGTGTCGCTGTTTCTCGACGGCGCCTTCGCCTTTGGTGTGAACGAGGATGTGGTGTATCGGTACGGACTGTGCAAGGGAATGGAACTCGGTGAGCCCCTGCGGCGGGAGATCGAGGAATATGACAATCGCGTGCAGGCAAAAATCGTGGCTGAACGCCTGATCGCTACACGCATGCGGTCGGAACAGGAAATCCGGGAGCATCTCGTGCTCAAGGGGTTCCCGGAAGAAATCGCGGATGAGACAATCAACGATTTCCGCCGGGTGCGCCTGCTCGACGATGGGGAATTTGCGCGCGCATGGATACGGGACCGTCTGCGCCTGCGTCCCCGTGCTGCGGCCATGCTACGCGTCGAACTCCGCCGTAAAGGTGTTGCCGACATGTTGATCGATCAGGCATTGGGGGAGTTGTTCGCGGACAAAGACGAAGCGGAAATTGCACGGGAGCTTGCAGACAGCTATTGCCGCAAACACCCGGGGCTTGACGGTATCGTCCTCAAACGCCGGCTTGCATCCTTCCTCCAGCGCAAGGGTTTCTCCGCGTCCGTGGTCTACCCTGTTATCGAAAACGTGGAATAAAAAAAGGGCCAAGCGACCCCCGTCACATGCAGTGATACCGGCCGTTGCTTCCTTCCGGACCTGGCGGGGTTGGGTATCCAGACATTGCGAGGGACTTGGCCCAAGCCTCAATGTATTGATTTCCGGGAAGAGATAAAAACAACACGGTTGTTCGGCAAACGTGCCTGTTCAGCGTGAGAGTGTGAGCTTCATCGTTTCTTTCACCGTCGGTGTTTCGAGCACAAGAATGAGTATCCCGCTGGGCAGATCTCCGGAATCGTAGTTGACGGTATGCGTACCGGTTGGCATGTACCCGTCGACAAGCACCGAGACCTCGCGTCCCATCAAATCGAACACACTCAACCGCACCGATTCTTCCATGCCGATGTGATAGGTAATGAGTGGGGAAGCGGGGAAGGGATTGGGAACACAACTGATGATGCGTGTGCGTGACAGCAAGCCTGCACCCTGATGCAGCGCCCGTTCACAGGTGCCGCTGATGGTGATCAGACCATTGTCGGAGGATGCGACTGTACAGAATTGCTGTACGTCGGGTTCCGAGACGCTGATTTCCACTTTTTTGCTGTCGGACACCGGAGCAGCGCGGAAGGTGATATCACACAGGGCGCCGGTGCTGGTGATAGTGTTTCCCCCGACGATGGTGACATCACTGCCACGCATGGTTTCCGTCGTACTGATGTTGAATCCCTCGGCGACACCGGCGACACTGATGTCCTGGAGCTGCAGCAGACCATTGTCATATTCCAGACTGAAAGAGAAGCGTGACGGTGCGCGATTGAGGGAGACTCGTGTCAGGTCCAGAGGAATAGTGATTTCCTCGCCGGCTTCCACGACATGTTCACGGTCCATCGATACCCTTACATAGGAGAAGGTCGTGGTATCGTACGGCAGTTGATATTCCACCGTCCCGCGTACCGGTCCCATCGATGTAGTTGCTTCCACTTCGACGGAGACGATATCGCCATTCCAGCAGTCAATCGGGGAACGGTAATCAATGTAGCAGACCCCGGTTGTTTCCAGTTGCTGGATGATTTCGAGATATATCTCGTCGAGATCGTCCGCTTCCGGTGCATGATAATACCTGCCGCCGGTTTCTGTCGCCAGAAGGGTCATGTTCTGCACATCGACATCGTTGCCCAGTCCAATGGTATAGACGACGCAATCTGCATCCACGGCACGCTGGATGGCGTCGTTGGCGCTGCGTGTGGAAGCGCCGTCCTGCCCGTCGGCCAGCAGAATGATCACTTTCTTTTTTGTGCGGGGTGCAATGAGATCGGAAGAGAGATATACCCCATCCCAGAGCGCTGTTCCGCGAATTACATTGAGTTGATCGATACGCTGTTTGATCAGCTCACGGTCATTTGTCCAGGGTTGATTGTAATAGACCTGTGTGCTGAAACTGACGAGCGCAAGTTCATCCTCGTCCGACATCCGGTCGACAAATGATTTTGCCGCACGCTTCGCGGGCGTGATGGCGTTGTTCCCCCAGGGCCAGGCACCCATACTGCGACTGACATCAATGAGCAGGAGGACGGAAACCGGCCCGCGCGTCAGTGTATCCTGACAATATCCCCCGGTGATCGGTTGGACGAAGCCGTCTTCGAAAACAGTGAAATCGGTAATCTGCATCCCGCGGACGTAGTCATTGCCGTCGGTGACACGGACGATCATCTGAATGTCCGGATACGCCGACACATCGATGGTGTCAATATGCAGTGCCAACTGTGCCTGCGAGAGTACCGGGAAAAGAAACAACAGCGCGACAAAAAAATGGCGATAATATGGCATGGGACAGCTCCTGCCGGAAGGTGTGTGATCGAATGATCCATTATACGATTCCCTTTGAAAAGGTGCAAGGTGAAAACGTGAGTTCTCTACGGATTTCGATATTGATATTGTTACTCCTGACGGGATATCCTCCCGCACATGCGCAGGACTTCGTAAGCAATGCCGGGACCCTCGTCCACGCTCGAGGCGGTATGGTCGTATCCGCGAGTCCCGAAGCAAGTGCTGTGGGAGCAGCAGTGCTGCGTGCAGGCGGAAATGCCGTGGATGCCGCGTTGGCGACGGGCTTCGCACTTGCGGTAACCTATCCCTCGGCGGGAAATATCGGCGGGGGCAGCTATATACTCATACGTATGGCTGATGGCAGAACGACGGCCATCGATGCACGGGAAACAGCTCCTGCGGCTGCGCACAGGGATATGTATGTTGCTCCCGACGGAGAACTGCGTACGGAGGCCTCACTGTATGGCCCGCTTGCGGGCGGTGTTCCCGGAACGGTGGACGGTCTGCTTCTGGCTCTCGAGCGTTACGGAACGTTTTCCCGAGAGGACATCCTGCGTCCGGCCATTGCCTTCGCCCGTGACGGCTTCCTGTTGCATCCACGACTCGCACGGGCGTTTCGCATCTATGCTGATCAGTTCCGTCGCTATCCGTCCACCTGGGGAGTGTTTGCCCCGGGGGGAGTGCTGCCCCGGGGCGGGACGCGCTGGAAGCAGCCCGACTTGGCATCGGTACTGCAACGCATCAGTGCGCACGGGCGTGATGGATTTTACCGCGGGGAGACGGCGCGGCTGATTGCTGCGGCTATGCGGAGTGATGGCGGGTTGATCACAGAAGAGGATCTCGCTGCCTACACGAGTGTGGAACGTGAGCCACTGCAGGGCCGCTATGGCCGCTATGATATTCTCTCCATGCCACCGTCGAGCTCGGGCGGTGTGGTCCTGCTGCAGATGCTCGGCATGATTGAACGTGCCGGCAGGCACGGTCACCCTTCCGGACACGCCGTTGCCGCGCAATACATGATCGAAGCCATGCGCCGGGCCTTTGCCGATCGCGCAATCCATCTCGGGGATCCGGCGTTTCATCCAGTGCCGACACCTCGTCTGCTGTCTCCGGTCTGGCTCGATTCGCTGTTTATTTCCATTGATACCACTGCAGCGACACCCAGCGGGGAATTGTATCGTGAACAGATACAGCTTCATGAATCCCCGCAGACGACGCATTATTCAGTTGTGGACAGCCGGGGAAACGCGGTGTCGGTGACGACGACGATAAACAGCAGCTATGGTTCGAAATACATCGTTCCGGGCTGTGGTTTTCTTCTGAATAATGAAATGGATGATTTTGCTGTTCGTCCAGGTCTGCCGAATCAGTTCGGACTGATCGGCGGCGAAGCAAACAGTATCGCAGCCGGGAAGCGCATGCTCAGTTCCATGACACCGACCATCGTGATGGAGGGAACTGAGCCGCGTCTGATATTGGGGAGCCCGGGAGGCTCCCGCATTATCACCACTGTGCTCCAGGTACTGATGAATGTTCTTGATCACGGTATGGCATTGGATACCGCCATCCGTCATCCGCGCTTTCACCATCAATGGTATCCGGATATCGTGTTCACCGAGAAACATGCCCTGACGCCCGCGGTACGGCGGCTTCTCATCGGGAGGGGTTATAACATACAATCAACATCGCGATTCGGAAGGGTGGATGCCATTCTTCTCAGGGCGGATGGCAGTATCATGGGATGTTCCGATCCGAGAGGCTTCGGTGCGGCAATATCAGAATAATTCTTTTTGTATTTGTTGTAATATGTAATATTATTATTGTATATTCTTCCTGTATCCTCTCCAAACTTATCCAATGAAGGAGGTTTTCATGGACAATACCAATGCGATGCGCAAAGGCCTTGCTGAGCTACAGAAGCATATGTCACTGCGTCAAATCGCGCTCCAGAGTGGGATCAATTATCTCACACTGCGCAACATCAAGAGTGGTGATACCAAAAAGGTATCGAACAGTGTCATGGATCGTTTCAACGCTTTCCGTGACAAACTCGACCTCTCGAACGTGAACAGGGTGAAAGCGGCACCGGCAACGGCGGCGAAAAAGCAGACGGCGGCGAAGAAGAAAGGTACAGACGCTCCTGTGAAGAAATCCGCTTCAGCAAAGAAGGCAACACCGAAAATGGCTGCGGCGAAGAAGGCCAAGCCGAAGAAGGCCGCGACGAAGAAGCCTGCGTCCGCTGCTACGTACGCCGCACCTAAGTCCACGGCGACAAAAAGGCCAACATCGGATTTCACGACGCCGATGCTTGGCGACGCGCTGACACGTGAAATCGAGATCGCGGAAGCCCGTCTCGACTATCTGCGCAGTCTGCAGATGGTGGAAGAAGAGTTTCTCAAGGCGATCGGCAGAAAGTAACATATCCCACAGCAGTGAGATCATCACAACACAGTGATACGTCGCTGTGATCAGGGAATGGACATCCGCCCCGGATGGCGTGCAGAACACACCCTGCCGCCACCGGGGCGCTGTCGTTTTTATGGCAAGGCGGCCTGATACCGCATCACACCGGTGTAACACGTCTGTGTTGTCAGCATGATGATTGTGGTGTTGCAAGCGGGTGAAGCATATGGCCGCAACCGCTGTTTCTTCCGCGGGTGGGATTTTTGTATCTTTCCTGTTGAAGCTCGAATGACAATGACAGAATGGAAAAATGAATAACAAAGCAAAAACCGAAATAAAATGTTCATTTTGCGGACGCCCGTCAAAGGATGTCGAGAGCATGATTGCCGGTCCGAGCGTTTATATCTGCAATCACTGCGTGATGAGTTCCGTCGATATTCTCAAGACCAATACTGCCGCATTTACCACGCCCGATCTGCGAAGCCGCTCGTTGAAAACTCCGTATCTGATCAAGAATGCGCTCGATGAATATGTGATAGGACAGGAAGCGGCGAAAAAATCTCTGGCCGTCGCTGTGTATAACCACTACAAGCGCCTTGAAGCAAAGCAGCGGTTTTCTGATTCCGACGTGGAAATCGAGAAGAGCAATATTCTGTTGATCGGTCCGACCGGAACCGGAAAGACCCTCCTTGCACGTACACTGGCCCGCATTCTTGACGTCCCTTTTGCAATTGCCGATGCGACGACACTGACTGAATCGGGCTATGTCGGTGATGATGTGGAGTCGATTCTCGTGCATCTGCTGCAGAACGCCGAGTACAACGTGCAACGCGCCGAGCAGGGAATTATCTATATCGATGAGATCGACAAGATCGCGAGAAAAAGCGAGAATGTATCGATCACGCGGGATGTCTCGGGTGAAGGAGTGCAACAGGCATTACTGAAAATACTCGAGGGTTCGGTTATCGGTGTCCCACCGAAAGGCGGGCGCAAACATCCCGAACAGCCGCTGATCAATATCAATACACGCGACATACTCTTCGTGTGTGGTGGCGCCTTCGGCGGTCTGGAGAATATCATACAGCGGCGGATCGGAACAAACCCGCTGGGCTTCGGTTCGGACACACATTCGATGAGCAAGATTCAGCGGCAGTATGTCCTGGCACATGTCGAACCCGACGACCTTCTGAGTTTCGGCCTGATTCCGGAACTCATCGGTCGTCTGCCTGTCACTTCATCGCTGCATCCGATTTCGCGCGAGGGATTGCAGACCATACTGACGCAACCGAAAAATGCTCTGGTCAAACAGTATGTCAGGTTATTCGAGATGGAGGATGTATCGCTCGAATTTGATCACGCTGCCCTGGAAGCCATCGTCGACCGGGCCCTTGAGCGCGGTACAGGAGCACGTGCGCTTCGTTCCATCATGGAACGTGCGATGATGGATATCATGTATAACCTTCCTTCGAAAGAAAATGTCACACGCTGTTTCGTCACCAGTGATACAATTGAAAACGGTGCGGAACCTGTGTACACAGTAAAAGAACAGAAAAAAACCGCCTGACAGCGAAATCACTTCTGCGATCATATCGCAGCAAGGAACGTACTGCAGCGATAGCAATGCTCAGGCCCTGGTAAAACGTGAACGCGTCATTTCTCCGTATGGAAATGACGCGTTTTCTTTTTCTGCTTACGCAACGCAGGAAGCTCGACGTGATGGCCGGTCCATGTGTGATATGTAATGCTGCGACGGGAAGCGCGTGCGCGGCGGCTGTGTGCTCAGGTTTTTTCGGCAGGTTCGTCCGACGACTTTTTTCTCTTTCCACTGCGCTGGCGTTTTTTCTTTTTCGCCGATTCTTCCTCCGAAGTCTCGCTTTTGCCTTCGGCGCCCTTGCTGGCCGGGGTGTGAACCGGACCGTCGTACAGCCGTTCCACCAGTCCGCTTTGATAGGATTGATCGAGCAGCATGGCAAGAAGGATGTGCATCTCCGCATCCTCGGTCAACTGTTCGACGATGGGCAGGAAGCGCTGTACGCGCTCGCGGTCCATCATCGCCATGTCATTGAGTTGATCCTCGAGCCGCACGATGATACGTTCGGAGAGACGTTGTTGGATTTCCTCATCGGTGGGTAATTCATATTTCTCCACGGTAAAACCATATCGTTTGGCAATGCCGAGGAGCTTGCTCTCTTCGATTTTCTCGCAGAGCGTGACCGCTGTGCCGGTTTTGCCTGCGCGTGCCGTACGGCCGGAGCGATGGACATAAACTTCCACATGTTCCGGAATATCATAGAGAATGACATAGCTCAGATCACTGATATCGATACCGCGTGCAGCCACGTCGGTGGCGATGAGAAAGCGCAGTTCTCCGCTGCGCAGGCGGTTCATCACCCGTTCGCGCTTTCCCTGCGGCAAATCCCCTGTCAGATGTTGTGCGTCGATACCATAATTCTTCAGAAAAGCCGAGAGATATTCCGCATTCCGTTTGGTATTTGTGAATATGATGGCGGATTCCGGATTTTCGTATTCCAGGATACGGATGAGCGCACGATCCTTCTGCAGCGATTGCGCGATGTAATACCGATGCTCGAGTTCGGTGACAGACTGAGTACCCTTGCTGAGACTGAGCCGGTCAGGGTGGTGCAGGAATTCATGCGCGAGTTGTTCGACGTGATACGGAATCGTGGCGCTGAACATATAGGTGCTGCGCTTCACCGGGATCTGCCGTTTCAGCTTGCGCATCGAGGGATAAAAACCCATCGACAGCATCTCATCGGCTTCGTCGAAAATCAATGTCTGTAACTGCATCAGTGTCAGCGTGCCGCGATAGACATGATCGAGAATGCGGCCTGGGGTGCCGACAACGATCTGTGCACCGTCCTTGAGATCCTTCAGCTGATTACCGTAGCTGACGCCGCCGTAGAGAATGGCGGTTTTGATGGCGGTGCCTTCGGTCAGTTCCAGCAGTACTGTGTGTACCTGCCTGGCAAGCTCCCGCGTCGGTGCGAGTATCAACGCCTGACACCAGTGATGCCTGAGCACGACGTTTTGAATGATCGGCAACAGGTAGGCGGCTGTCTTGCCGCTGCCCGTACGCGCCTGTACGATGATGTCCCGATGTGCCAATATATAGGGAATCGCCTTGCGCTGTACCGGTGTGGGTGTCTCCCATCCGAGAGCCGCGACACGCTTCTGCATGTCCTCGGGAAGATGTTCGAAATAAAAATCAGGGAGCGGGTTCTCTGGTTCAAAAAGAACGTCGTTGTCCTGTGCGGGATGTTGGTCTGTCATAAGCTGCTATTGTTTTTGTGTATACATTACAGTAATTTACTGAAAAATCGCGTCAATTGCGAGTATTCGCTGTATGGGGACACGAAACACGGACGCTACTCGCCACGGACTCCCGCATCTCACTCGTCCTCTCATACGTTCTTGTTCTCCACGAATCTCACTGACTTTCTTATGCAGGAACACAAATTTCGTCTCGTATCCGAGTACAAGCCCACGGGTGATCAGCCCGAGGCCATCCGCCAGCTGACCGAAGGCGTCATTCGCGGTGATCGTTTTCAGACATTGTTGGGTGTCACCGGCAGCGGCAAGACCTTCACTATATCCAATGTCATCGAAGCCATCAATCGGCCTACGCTCGTCATTTCTCACAACAAGACCCTCGCCGCGCAGTTGTACGGGGAATTCAAAAGTTTTTTTCCTGACAACGCGGTGGAGTTTTTTATTTCCTATTACGACTATTATCAGCCCGAAGCGTATATCCCTTCGACGGACACGTTTATAGAAAAGGATATGTCCATCAACGACGAAATCGAGCGTCTGCGTCTCAAAGCCACAACGGCGCTGATCGAAGGACGCCGCGATGTGCTGATTGTCGCCTCGGTGTCCTGTATTTACGGTATCGGTTCGAAGGAGAATTTCGCCGGCCAGATTGTGCTACTGCGCCAGGGCGATTGTATCACCCGCAATGAATTACTGCGCCGTCTGACGGATGTGCACTATCTGCGCAATGATGTTGACTTCACGCGCGGGACGTTCCGCGTGCGGGGCGATGTGATCGAAATCATCCAGGCCTATGAAAATGACGAAGTACTGCGTATCGAATTTTTCGGTGACGAGATCGAGACCTTGTCGTTGGTCGACCGCATGACCGGCAAGGTCGTGGAGAAAATAAGCGAGACGGTGATCTTTCCTGCGAAGCACTTCCTGACGACGGAAGAGGAACTCAGGCGGGCGATCAGGGATATCGAACAGGAGCTTGAGGAGCGTCTCGAATACTTCCGCAGTTGCGGAAAGTTTCTCGAAGCGCAGCGGATCGAACAGCGTACGCGCTACGATCTGGAGATGATGAAGGAAATCGGTTACTGTTCGGGCGTGGAAAACTATTCACGGCATCTTGCGGGCCGGCAGCCGGGTGACCGGCCGGAATGTCTGCTGGATTATTTTCCCGAGGATTTCTTTCTCGTCATTGACGAGTCGCATCAGACACTGCCGCAGATCCGCGCCATGTACAATGGGGACCGAATGCGGAAAGAGACCCTGGTCGAGCACGGGTTTCGTCTGCCATCGGCATTGGATAACCGGCCGCAGAAAATCGACGAATTCGAATCACTGATATCCCAATGCGTCTATGTCAGCGCGACCCCCTCGGCCTACGAGTTGCAACAATCCGGCGGCGTGATTGTCGAGCAGATCATTCGTCCTACCGGACTGCTGGATCCGCCGATGGAGGTGCGTCCTGTCCGCAATCAGATCGACGATCTTATCGCGGAAATCCGTTTACGTGCCGGGCGGAACGAACGCGTGCTTGTGACGACACTGACCAAGCGCATGTCGGAGGATCTTACCGAATATCTTGAGAATATCGGCATTCGGGTGCGCTATATGCATTCCGAAATCATGTCCCTCGACCGCGTCGGCATTCTGCGCGATCTCCGCATAGGCAGTTTCGATGTGCTGGTGGGTGTCAATCTGTTGCGTGAAGGGCTTGACCTTCCGGAGGTTTCCCTCGTCGCCATCCTGGATGCCGACAAGGAGGGATTTCTCCGCAGCGAAAGTGCCATCATGCAGATCGCCGGTCGCACCGCGCGCAATGTCGGCGGTCTTGTCATCATGTATGCCGACCGCATTACCAACAGCATGCAGCGCGTCCTCGATGAAACCACGCGCCGTCGTGTCTTGCAGCTCGCCTACAATGAGGAGCATGGCATCAATCCGGAGACCATTCGCAAGTCTATTGATGAAATCCTTCACGCCACCACCATTGCCGATGTCAAGATCAGGCGCGATCAGCGCATGAGTGAAAAGAAAGTCAAACTGGTGGCGGAGCCTGTGTTGCGCTTTATGACCACAGAGCAAAAGCAGGAATTGATTGAACAGCTTCGCCGCGAGATGGGAGAAGCCGCCCGGGATCTCGAATACGAACGCGCAGCGCAATTGCGTGACGAGATCATCAGGTTGGAGAAAAAGAAGTAACCCTTCCCGACCTGCCGCTGGTGATTGTTGTCAGTCGCGGGTTTTCGCGAGGAGACGCAGGATCTCGATGTAAAGCCAGATGAGTGTGACCATGAGGGCGAAACCGCCGTACCACTCCATCTGCCGTGGCATGCCGGCATCGCTCATGCGATCGATCATGTCGAAATCGATGACAAGATTGAGCGTCGCGATAACGATGACGAAGAGGCTGAACCCGATGCCGAAGATGCCGCCCTCGAAGAGAAAGGGGATTTGTATGCCGAACATCCCGAGAACGATGGAGAACAGGTAGAAAAGGGCGATGCCGCCTGTGGCGGAAATGACGCCGATGCGGAATTTCTGCGTGACGGGAATCAGTCCGGCACGATAGGTGGCCAGCATGCCGATGAGTATACAGAACGTCAGTGCGACGGCGGGAAGAACGATACCGGGAAACATGCCCTCGAAATAGGCGGAGAGTCCGCCGAGAAACATACCCTGGAAGAATGCGTAGGCTGGTGCGGTATAGGGCGCCCATGCGACTTTGAATATGGTGACCAGCGCGAGAATCAGTCCGACGATCAGTCCGACAATCATCTTGCCGGAGAATGCTCCGGCTGTCGTCGTGCCGATGTCGGCCCAGGTCCACGCCGCACCGAGCAGAAGAATGAAAAAGAGTATGGCGGTTTTGTTCAGTGCTCCATTGAACGTCATGGTTTCCGTCGCACCGATGGATTGCGCCATATCGCGCAGACGGCTCTCGCCAAGCAGGGGATTTCCTGAATGTCTCATATATGTCTAATGATGGTTGTTACAATGGTCATCATCCAAGGATAAACAATTCGCACCCGCCGGAAGTTCTGGAATGGACGGGTGTTCGGTAATACACGGTAGACGGTGCCCGTCGGTGTCGTTGATACCGTTCTATACGGCTGATGGTATCGACGCTTGCCGTTGGTGCCGCCGCCGGGAATGTCATTGTTCGATTGGCGGGTGACCTTCGGGCAGATCCTGATTCATCGGATCGCCGCCATTGTCCGCGGGGGGCTGCCCTTCCGGCATTTCCTCATTCATCATTTCTTCG
>JAGTUW010000408.1 GCA_018224345.1 Bacteroidota bacterium | reverse complement strand
CTGACGGCGGAGGACTTTCGGGAAGGCGACATCGCCGACAGGAGGGCGGAGCAACGAATACGGAAGGCATTGAATGAAAGTATGGCCTACGACGGCGATGCCAGGCGTGTGCGTGCGGCACTCTGGACTATGTTCACGCAGCATGCGTGGTTGCAGATCAAGGGGGAGACGACGCGGCGGGAGCTTCGGGATGCCCTGGCGTCTCGTCTGCTTGATGCCTGCGCGCGCCTGCAGGACGAACAGACCATTGCCGGAATCTATCGTACCTTGCGAGCGGATAGTATCCTTTTCCACACGATCGGCAACGCGACGCCTGCACCTTCCTCGGCGATGCGACAATGAGCAATCCCTGGAGGTATGTGGTCCGGCATAAATTGGAACTTCCGTCCGATCCCACTATTTTACTCGTATCCATTCTGTCGATAATCGGGATTTCTGTTGAGAGCGACACGTGAATGAAAGCAAGCACGAAGTCTCGGCATGCACATGGCACGTGCATTCGTGGAGTGCAATAAGAAAGGTAATGTTTCCGGAAACAAATAAGGATTTCGCATGAACGCAGCAATATTGGAAAGAACCGAGCAGGCAATCGAGGGTCTGTACCGTCTGGCATATAATCTCTGGTGGACGTGGAATCCCAAGGCGCAGGATGTGTTCAAAGCGCTTTCGGAACGTAAATGGCGATCATCAAATCATAATGCCACGGCTGTGCTTCTTTCACTCTCCAGACAGGAACTGCGTGCGCGGCTGTGCGAACTTGAATTTCTCGAATGGATAGAGAGCGTCATCGGGGAGTTCGATGCCTACATGGCGAAGGAAGATACCTGGTATGCCGATCATACCGGCGGCATCAATGGCAGGATGATCGCGTATTTCAGCGCTGAGTTCGGATTGCACGAATGTCTCCCCATATATTCCGGCGGACTCGGTATACTGGCCGGGGATCACACAAAATCCGCAAGTGATCTCGGTTTGCCATTCATTGGTGTCAGTCTGTTCTACAGGAACGGATACTTTCAGCAGATGCTCAGTCCTGACGGTTGGCAACACGAAAGCTATCCCCTGATCGATCAAAAGAATTCGCCGGCGAAGCTCGTTACCGACGAGAACGGCAACGCCATTACCGCGACGGTCGAGATAGGCCACAGTATCGTCAGCTTCCATGCCTACCGCCTCAATGTCGGCCGGGCGGTCATTTACCTGCTCGATACCAACAGGCCCGAGAATGATCTTCATTATCGCGAGATCACATCCCGTGTGTATGGAGGCGACAGCACCACACGCGTGATGCAGGAAATCATTCTCGGTATCGGCGGTGTGCGTTTTCTACGAAAGCTCGACAGGCATCCGACGGTCTATCATATGAATGAGGGGCATAGTGCGTTTCTGACGCTTGAGTTATTGCGTGAGAAGCTTGCAGAGGGCCGAAACAAGGAGGAGGCTGACGAGGCCGTCCGTCGCGAATGCGTCTTCACCACGCATACACCCGTTCCTGCAGGTCATGACCGCTTCACACCGGATCTGCTCGATCACCTCATGCTCGGCTTTCGCAAGAGTCTCGGTTTGAATCATCAGGAACTGATGGCTTACGGGCGTGAGCGTCCTGACGACGATCATGAAACTTTCTGCATGACCGTACTGGCGCTGCGCATGTCGAGGACGGCCAATGGTGTCAGCGAGTTGCATGGCCGTATCAGCCGCGAGATGTGGTCGCAGTTTTATGGAAAGGAGGACCCCGCGGACGTTCCTATCGGCCATATAACGAATGGGGTGCATACCCTGGGATGGATGGCGCAGCGAACACGGCAGTTCTGGCACAAGCATCTCGGTGTGAAATGGATTTACTACCTGAAGAAGGAAGCGATCTGGAAACAGGTTTCCGATCCGGAACTGATACCGGACGAGGAGATCTGGGCGCTGCGATACGGATTGCGGCGTGATCTGATCGAATATGTCCGCCGCATGGTGCGTCATCAGTTTCACAGGACGGGTGCGGATTTCAATGCCGTCCAGGATTCCATTCTCAATCCTGATGCATTGACGATTGGTTTCGGACGGCGCTTCGCGACCTACAAGCGCGCACCGATGTTTTTCCGCGATTTCAACCGTGTCGTCGACATGATCAACAACACCGACCGGCCTGTGCAATTGCTCTTTGCCGGCAAGGCACATCCACGCGACGATATGGGAAAGAAATTCATTCAGGAAATCGTCGGCTACGGCAAGAACCCCGCCCTGTTCGGCAAAGTCGTTTTCCTGGAGAATTACGATATCAACGTCGCCCGACACATGATTTCCGGTGTCGATGTCTGGCTCAATACGCCGCGTCGCCCCATGGAGGCAAGTGGAACAAGCGGCATGAAAATCGTCATACACGGTGGTCTGAATCTCAGCATTCAGGACGGTTGGTGGCGGGAAGGTTTTGACGGCAGCAATGGCTGGGCGATCGGTGAAGATGCGCACAGCGACGACCAGGAGTACCAGGATGAGCAGGATGTATTGCGCCTGTACGAACTGCTTGAACAGCAGGTCATCCCGGATTTCTATGATCGTGACGAGTTCGGGCAGCCACGCAAATGGATTCAGCGCATCCGCAAATCCATGGAAACGCTCATCCCGCGCTTCAACACTGACCGCATGGTGTCGGAATACGTTAGCAGATACTATGATGTCAACCAATAACGGTGGAGGTGGAACCCCTTCCCCACATTGCATGTTGTAATTTTCTGAACACAATTACGGAGTACCCATGGCAAACACATTCGAGTACAGGGAAGTCGTCGGGATTTCCACAAACGGCATTGAGGACGCAATTCGCGAAGGATTAAATGAAATCAAATCATCCTATGACATTGCCTGGTTCGAGGTCGTCTCCATGCGTGGCCGCATGGTCGATGATCACGTCATCGAGCATCAGGTGTCGCTGAAAATCGGATGTCGCGCCAAATAACAATTTCCATAAGGAGACAATATGATCGAAATCGGATCCCCGGCCCCTGCTTTTTCACTCTTCGACAGTGCACGGGAGAAGAGATCTCTCAATGAATTCAAAGGCAAGAATACGGTGCTCGCTTTTTTCCCGGCAGCATTTGCCGCTCCCTGTGAGAAGGAAATGTGCACGTTCCGCGACTCCATGGCCGATCTCAATGCATTGAACGCGAATGTTGTCGGTATCAGCGTCGATGCTCCGCTCTCGAATGCCGCATTCGCCGAGCGCAATCAATTGACTTTTCCTCTTCTTTCCGACTATCAGCGCGATGCAGTGCGTTCTTACGGTGTAGAGTTGAATGACTTTATCGGTCTGCCCGGTTATACCGCCGCGCAGCGTTCCGTATTTATCCTGGATACTGAAGGCATCGTCCGTTACAAGTGGATCGCAGACAATCCGGGGATTGAACCGGATTATGCCGTCGTCAAAGAGGAATTGGCCAAACTCGGATGATGAGTGTATGGGAGGCCACTCGTACGAGTGGCCTTCTCCCCCTCTCCCACAACATGTTCGGGGATAGATGGTTTTGACATCTTAGTCTATGATGCAGGAGAACGCATGATCGAAGTAGGTAAAAAAGCGCCCGCATTTTCCCTGCCATCCGTCGGTGGCCGGAAGGTGTCGTTGAAGAATTTTGCAGGAAGGAACGTCGTCCTTTATTTCTATCCCAAGGACAATACCGCAGGTTGTACGAAGGAAGCATGCGACTTTCGTGACAACATCGCGCGTATACAATCCGCCGATGCCGTTGTTCTCGGTGTCAGTGGCGACAGTCTCGCTTCACATGAGAAATTTCGCGATACACATGATCTTCCATTTGATCTGTTGAGCGATGAAAACCATGAAATGATGGAGAAATACGGTGTGTGGAAGGAAAAGAAAAACTATGGTCGAACCTACATGGGTGTAGAGCGCACGACGGTGCTTATCGACGGAGAGGGTGTTGTTCGTCGTATCTGGCCGAAAGTCAAAGTAACAGGACATGTCGATGACGTCCTCGCCACGCTGGCGGAAAGCTGAGTATAAATATGAAAGCATTGTCTGTCGAAGAAATATTGTCGTTGCAGGAATACGAGCGACAACGAGCATACACGCGATCTCACATGCAGGATCTGCGCAGATTACGTCGTCTTGAACTGGGTGATAGTTGTGTGGTGATTTTTGAAAACCGGGAGACGGTGCGCTTCCAGGTCCAGGAAATGCTCCGTGTCGAACAGTCCGACAGTCCTGAGCGTGTTGCTCTGGAGCTGAGCTGTTTCAATCTGCTGATCCCGGGACCGAATGAGCTCAGTGCAACGCTTATTCTGCGCATTCCCGAATACCGCGACGTCGACAATACCTTGCGTCGCATGCAGGGATTGACAAAAGATTGCATTGCCATGCATGTCGGGGAGGACCGCATCCCCGCCCGTTTTGATGTCGAAGACGAATCCCTGCTCTGCACGGGCGACGTGTTCTACATCCATTTTGCTTTTACAGAAGCACAGATCGCGGCGTTCTCCAATCCCGCCGTTCCCGTTTCACTGCGCTCCTGTCACAAACACTGTACCGCTGAGGTCGCAATCGAGGGTGAGACGCGTAGTAGCCTGCTTAAAGATCTTCTCTGAGACCTGGCACAGTCTCACCCTGACGGGGAAGAGTCGTGGGATGTTCTCATGCAACCACGGTGGTTCCCGCGTGCTGGCTTCCAGTGACTTACCGGTAGTGATCATGATTATTGAAGATCCTCCAGTCAACAAGGAGTGTAACGCATGATGTACGTCACCAGACGAGAGCATTTTTCGTCTTCTCATAGATTGTTCAACCCGACATGGAGTGATGAACGAAATCATGAAGTGTTCGGGAAATGCAATAACGCGGCAGGACACGGTCACAACTACTATGTGGAAATTACAGTGGCAGGTGATATCGACCCTGCAACAGGGTATGTCGTTGATCTCAAGAAGCTCAAGCAGGTAATTATCGAGCGTGTCATTTCCAGAGTTGACCACCGCAATCTCAATGTCGATGTCGATTTTTTGCATGATGTGATTCCCACCTCTGAGAATATCGCTGTTGGCATCTGGCGGCAACTCGTCGACCACATTCCGCAGGGCCGTCTTTATCAAGTACGTCTGTATGAAACCGAAAAGAATTTTGTCGATTATCGAGGTGAAGAATGATAACGGATCCAAATATTGACTCCGAGGCCAGCATTGAACGTGATCCGGAGTTCGAGAGTCGTGTATCGGATATATTGGGGCTGCTCGGAGAGGATCCGCAGCGGGAGGGGTTGCTGCGCACACACTACCGCGTTGCGAAAGCCTACCGTTTTCTGACAAGGGGCTATGAGATGGAAATCGACGATGTTATCAATGAAGCTGTGTTCCATGAGAATTATAACGAAATGGTCATCGTCAAGGATATCGACTTCTATTCGCTCTGTGAACATCATCTTCTGCCGTTCTTCGGTCGCTGTCATATCGCCTACATCCCGAACGGAAAAATCGTTGGCCTCAGCAAGCTGCCGAGACTCGTCGAAATGTTCTCCAGGCGGCTGCAAGTGCAGGAGCGCATGACGCAGCAGATCGCGGACGCATTGCAGAATGTGCTTCAACCCCTCGGTGTCGCTGTCGTATGCGAAGGCAAGCATATGTGTATGATGATGCGCGGTGTGCAAAAACAGAATGCCATTGCTACCACCAGTGAAATGGTCGGTGCGTTCGAAAGCAATTCCAAAACACGTGAAGAGTTCCTCCGGCTCATAAACACAGGATTCTGACAATGAAAACGAAGCAGGTATTTGAAGGCACAACGGTTTGGGTTACCGGGGGCGGCACCGGAATCGGGAAAGCGCTCGCCTCGGGCTTCGCCCGTGAAGGCGCGGAAGTGATTATCAGCGGACGCTCCGCACCGCGGTTAGAGGCGGTTGCTGCAGAACTCGGGCTCGGTGTTCGGGCCATCCCCTGCGACGTCAGTGATGCCAATGAGGTCGCTGCCGTGACCGAACGGATCACGGACCTGTGTGGTCCGATTGACATACTTGTCAACAACGCGGGCGTGTCGGTGTTCAAAACATTTCTCGACACAAGTATTGAGGAATTCGACGCATTGACCTCGGTCAATCTCCGTGGTCCTTTCCTCTGTGCGCGCGCCGTCCTGCCCGACATGATATCACGTGGTGGAGGACAAATCATCATGATCAATTCCATGGCAACGAAAAACGTATTTCCGAACAGTTCCGCCTATGCGGCGTCGAAAGGAGGACTGAAGTGGCTGTCGGATTGCCTGCGCTTCGAGGTACGCAAGTCAGGCGTACGCGTGCTTTCTGTGCACCCCGGAGCGACAGATACGGACATCTGGCCCGATCCGGTGCGAAAGAAGCATGCTGAACGCATGCTGCAGCCCGATCATGTGGCGGAAGCCGTCATCTCCGCGTGTAAGGCACCCGCAGCGGTAATGATGGAAGAAATTGTCATCCAACCGGTCGGAGGTCCGTTATGACAGGGTTTGAAGGAAAAGTTGCGCTTGTCACCGGCGCGAGTAGTGGTATCGGCAAGGCGCTGACATTGCGTCTCTTGCGTGAAGGTGCCAATGTCATCGCCTGTGCGCGCGGTGAACAGCGCCTCAAGGAATTGCAGCAGGAAGCGGCCGGTCTCGCCGGAGCGCTACTCACTGCCTCGATCGATGTCGGCGATGAAGCTGCAATGATCAGTCTGCTCGAAAAAGCTGCGATAGAGGTTGGTGTCCCCGATATTGTGGTGGCAAATGCGGGTTATGGTATTATGAAACCGCTTGTGGATATGAGTGTCGAAGAATTCGATGGTGTCATGACGACGAATGTTCGTGGTGTCTGGCTGACACTGCGTCATACCGTCCCCGCAATGATCGAGAAGGGGGGGGGCGATGTGCTCATCGTCTCTTCACTCGCAGGTAAAAACGGTTTCGCCGGAGGCACCGCCTATTCGACTGCGAAGTTTGCGGTCCGGGGACTTGCCCAGTCACTGATGCTTGAAGTACGTTCGAAGAATGTACGTGTCGCCTGCGTGTTTCCGGGATCCACGGACACACGTTTTTTCGACAACACCCCCATGTCACCCGATACGGAAAAAATTCTCGCGGCGGCAGATGTGGCGGAAGCCATCATTGATATTCTTCGTGCTCCACGTCGCGCATTGCTCAGCGAAGTCGATATCCGCCCCTCGAACCCGCGCTGATCGGCATACAGCCACCCACCATCAACACCTGCGATATTGCAGGTCATGCGCGCTTCCATACTCGAAGTGCAAGGTATGGTCTCAAACGCCTATTTGTTTGTTTTCCCATTTTCCGTTACCATTCCGCCAGTCCGTTATTGCGGATTCGGAATAATGGAGATGGTGACACTCGTCAGACGCTCCCAGTCGCATCCATGGTATCGTTTTGAAAGGAGGTCCCCATTCCATCCAAGCCACCGCTCAACCAAATAGAGGAGACACGCACATGATCAAATATACAGGTCATTACGGCGGGCCGGATCGTATCAAGGCAGATGTCTATGTCATTCCATTTCCTGAAGACGATACCCTGTTTCAGAAGACGGTCAACACTGTCTGTCCGCAGTTGAAGAAAGTGATAGCTGCTTTGCAGAGCGGTGGTGAGTTTACCGGCAAGAAGAAAGAATGCACCTCACTGTTGACAGACTATGGGAGGTTCATTTTGGTGGGAATGGGTCATCCGGATATTTCTGGCGCGGAACGCCTGCGGCGGACAATGGCCCGCGCTGCGAAGGAAATGAAATCCTGGGTTGCTCCTACAGTCGCATTATATGCTCCCACCGAGGAAGTACTGAAAAAGGATCTTTCGATTTCTTTTGAGGATGCCACGATCGCCATGCTCGAAGGAGCAATGCTTGCGCTGTACTCGTACGATGCGTTCAGGAAGAAAAATGCGTCTGACAAAAAGGGGAAGATCAAGGAAATCCGTGTGGTAACATGTGATGAAGGATATCAGAGCCGATTGAAAGCATCGATTTCCGAAGCGGTTATTCTTATCGAGGCTGTCGAGTACGCACGTAATCTTGCCAATGCGCCGGCAAATCTCATGGATACCCAGACATTGGTCAAGCAGGCGGTCGCCCTCGGCAAGAAATTCACGATCAAGACCCTCGTTCTGAACAAACCGGAAATTGAGGCTAACAAAATGGGAGGACTGCTGGCCGTCAACCAGGGCAGCAAAAGTGACCCGCGTTTTATCGTCATGGAATACAACGACAAGAAACGCAGACTTCGACCTACCGTCCTGGTGGGAAAGGGCATCACCTTCGACTCCGGTGGGCTCTGTATCAAACCTTCGGCGAACATGGATGACATGAAAATGGATATGAGCGGTGCCGCAGCTGTCCTCGGAACGATGTACGCCATCGCAAAATTCAAACTGCCTGTCCGCGTGGTTGCACTGATCCCGGTTACGGACAATATGACAGGCGGTGCGGCATTTCGTCCCGGTGACATCATCACGATTTCCGACGGTACGACTGTCGAGATCAAGAATACCGATGCGGAAGGAAGACTGATTCTCGCGGACGCCCTGGTGTATGCGCAGCGTTTCAAAGCCGCGGCGATCATCGACATTGCGACGCTGACTGGTGCGGTGGCTGTGGCACTCGCCTCCCATGCCACCGGGATGCTTGGAAATGATGACGAGCTCATGGATGCGCTCAGTGCTGCAGGCGAGTCCACCTACGAACGTGTCTGGGAATTACCGCTGTTCGAGGAATATGCAGGCATGCTGGAAAGTGATGTCGCAGATCTCGTCAATGTCGCTGGGAAGTGGGGAGGGGCCTCCACCGCCGCAGCCTTCCTGCAGCATTTTGTCGAAGATACCCCCTGGGTGCATCTTGATATCGCAGGGACGGCAATCCTGGAGAAAGCCTCCGATTATAATCCGAAAGGTGGTTCCGGCGTTGGGGTTCGTCTCCTGACTTCTTATCTGCGTTCCTTGCCCGCAGAATAGTATTATACTCCCTTCTGCGTTGGATGTTTGGGCAGGTATGGCAGTGCATTTGAGATCTGTGTGTGCTACGTATGTTATCGGGTCATGGACTGCGTGTAGTTACAGCCGCGCTCCGATGGTGAAATAGAGATGTACGGGCCCCCATTTTACAGGAGTGACAGGATTGGCACGTAGAAAATAGAAGCTTCTTCCCACTGCGAAGTCAGCCGGTCCGATCGGAGTGTCCAACCCGAGTTGCAATCCGACGCCATGACGCAGGTCCTCGAGTTTGACCAGTTCCGGATTCGCCCATGTGCGTCCCAGATCATACCGCATTGAGAGATAGGCGTCAAAGAGAATGCGCACGGGCAGGGCATACCTGAGTTCCATCCCACCGAGAATGATTTGACGTCCATTGTATTCGTTTTCTCTCATCCCGATGAATGAATACAGCCCCCCGATGCGGAATTCTTCCGTTCGTGGCATGGTCTTGTCGCCATAGCCGAAGCGGATGCGGGGGTGCAGCACAAGATGATCGGGAATCACGGGAACATAGAAATCATACCCAAGAGTCAGCCGTGTGAATGCGATCTCACTACCCAACGCTCTAAGGGCGGAAGTGTATTCCCCTTCGAACAAAATACCCTTATTCGGATATGGATATTTGTCCTGCGTATCGACCGTCGATGATAGCCCCCATTCCACCAGACGATGCTCTTCAGTGATCGGATCCACATCCGGGTTGCGAAGCTGATCCGTTCTGATACTCTGTTGTGCGTAACGTAACTTCGCCTGCAGATGGCCGAAACGCTGCACGTATATACCGAAGGAAGCCGCAGCCCCGTAGTCGATACTCCTGTATACGAGGGCAATGTCGCGTGCGAAACGATGTTTCGGGAGATCCGGCACGTCCGCATATCCATTATAATCACGGAATCCGTAGAAAGCACGGATACGTGTATTGAACGGTGTATAGAACAACCGGTTGCTGCTGAACTGCACCGCGTATTCCCGGATATTATGTCCACCAAAAAACGATGCTGCAATTTCCGTGCCTGATCCGAGAAAATTGGCGTCACGCAATAGCAGACCGAGTTGCGCGTTCCGCTCGTTGTCGACGAGTAATCCGGTCTGCAATATCTTGGAAGGACGCTCAACAACACGAATGACAAGATGAATCTGATCGTCGTTACGCAAGATGTCATAGGCGACGGAGTGGAAAAGATCGAGCGCGAACAGATTTTCCATGCCACGTTTCATGTCCGCCATGCGAAACACACTGCCGGCACGGACAGGAATTTCACGAAGGATCACGACATGATTCGTCCGCGTGTTTCCGCGTACGGAAATTCGTTCGACCACGCCTTCATCCACCCACATATGGATGGCACCGTCAGGTAAAATATAAAGTGAATCGACCTGTGCGAGAGAAAACCCCTGTTTTCGATAATCTTCGAGAAGGTATTCCGAAATACCACGCTGTGTCCATTCATTGATGGGTGTCCCGATCCAGCGCGATTCCAGCCCCGCCAGAACGGCATTGCTGAGTAATGTATTCCCGACGACGTTGATCGATGTGACGCGGGTTGAGGGCGACATCACGATTTCCGCGGTTGCATCGGAGTGGAGCAGAACCTCGACCCTGGCATGCTTCCCCTCGTTCGCGATCTGAACGGCCTTGCTGTATAGTACATCGATGTCGTGTGCGCGGTCATACCATGTGGAATGCGCAATTCCGTCCGGAACAGACCGCAGGTGATAGAGCGTCTGTGCCTCTTCAGGTCGTGGCATGCGCCGGACGGCCATCGCGTTCAATTCCTTGCGCAGGATGTTGACCTTCTCCTTCGCGGATGCATAGCCGATTGCGATCAGAGAGTCGACAATTG
>JAGTUW010000407.1 GCA_018224345.1 Bacteroidota bacterium | reverse complement strand
TACAGTATGATGCGGCAATTTCCTCGCTGTTTATCGGACAGAACTATCCGAATCCAGCCGCCGGGACCACGACCATTCCGCTGCCTTCTGCCGCGCGCGAACGGAGCATCCTTCTCTTCGACATCACCGGACGCCTCATTTCCTCGCATCAGGTGGCTCCCGCAGCGACGAACTATCAGCTGAGCACTTCTGAGCTTCGTCCCGGAATGTATTACTACCAGGTGTTTGATGGCGCCGAATTCATCGGCGGTCGCAGCATGCAGGTGCTTCGCTGACCGGCTTTCCGCTAGGATGCGGATGCATCCCCGTCCTTCCCTATACTTCTTCAGCACATGTACTGCGCCGTACCGGTTCCGATCGGTACGGCGCTTGTGTATTTGCGCATCCCAGGCAAGGCTTTTCACGATATCATGTCCAGTATGCAACAGAAAGAAAGCACAGGGCCGTTGGCCGCTGAAATGCCCGTATGTACAGGACAGCCAAATCATCCTGCCCCTCTGAAATCCTCCGGATTGTGATTGCCCGCATGAATCCTTAATTTATGCGGGCGACTCCTTTATTGCGCCCACCTTCATTCTGCTGTCATTTACGTCAGGTCCATTTCATGGAAATCAAAAACATCGTCTTTCTCTTCATCCTCATAATCTCCCTGGGGGTCTTCGCCTACACCGCCCGCAAGATTCTGGGCTACCTCCGTCTCGGGAAACCGGAGCAGCGTTTCGATCATTTCGATAAACGGATAGGCAATGTGCTCTCCATAGCTTTCGGACAGACCCGCTTGCTGCGTGACCCGATCGCGGGACCGATACATTTCGGCATTTTCTGGGGCTTCGTCATCCTGCTCACCGCGGTGATCGAATCCATCGGTGAAGGACTGGTACATGGGTTCTCCCTCAGTTTTCTCGGCCCGGTATACAGTGGTATCGCAGTCGGAAGCGACATCATGGCCGTCATCGTTCTGTTCGCAGTATTGTACGCACTCTTTCGCCGGCATGTCGCGGGTCCGAAACGACTGCGCGAACTCGATACCCCCTCGCAGGTCGATGCCACATTAATTCTCTGCGCGATTGCAGT
Source organism: Bacteroidota bacterium (assembly GCA_018224345.1). Classification (GTDB taxonomy): domain Bacteria; phylum Bacteroidota; class Ignavibacteria; order SZUA-365; family SZUA-365; genus SZUA-365. The sequence continues at coordinate 11,153 of JAGTUW010000407.1, read as the reverse complement.
CATCATGATTTCCATGATTCTGCTCAACGCCACCCGCATTTCTCTTGGTGAAGGTGCCGCCTATGCCGGTGACTGGCGTCCTGTCAGTCTGGCACTTTCCTCGATGTTCTCCGACACAGCCGGGACACAGTTGATCTTCGAGATTTCCTGGTGGGTGCATATCGTCCTCGTACTCGGCTTTCTCAACGCTCTTCCGTATTCGAAGCATTTCCATGTGCTCACATCCATTCCCAATGTATACTTCAGTAATCACGGGATACACAAGGAAGGTGACGGTGCGTTGAAGCCACTGGATCTTGAGGATGAAACCGCGGAGAGTTTCGGGGCAGCTGATATCGAGGATCTCACGTGGAAGCAGTTGTTCGACAGCTATACCTGCACGCACTGCGGTCGCTGCACCGCCGTCTGTCCGGCGAATATCACTGGCAAGGTGCTCTCCCCGAAGAAAATCATCGTCGACACACGTGCACGACTCGAGGAGAAAGCTCCGGTGCTGACCGACGGGGACACCGACTCTCTGGTGCACGGAAGAAAGCTCTTGCACGATTTCATTTCTCCGCAGGAGCTCTGGGCATGCACAACCTGCCGGGCCTGTGTGCAGGAATGTCCTGTCATGATAGAGCATGTGGATGAAATCGTAGATATGCGTCGCTACCTTACGCTCACCGAGGGAGAATTCCCCGAGCAGCTGCAGGTACTCTATCGCAATCTCGAAAACAATTTCGCGCCCTGGCAGTTCTCTCCCGATGACCGTGGTCTCTGGGCCGACAGTCTCGGAATCCCTTCTCTTTCGGAACTCGGAACTGCCGAGGACATTGATTATCTCTTCTGGGTCGGGTGCGCCGGTTCCTTCGATGCGCGCTACAAAAAAGTCAGTGTCGCACTCGCCGGAATCATGAAGACGGCCGGTATCCGTTTTGCGATTCTTGGAAAAGAGGAGAAATGCAATGGCGATGCCGCTCGTCGCGCGGGGAATGAATATCTGGCCCAGATGTTGATGGCAGAAAATATTGAAACATTGAATGCCTACAAGGTGAAGAACATCGTCACCGCGTGTCCCCACTGTTTTCACGCTCTGCAGAACGAGTTCCCTCAGTTCGGCGGCAACTACAATGTCATTCATCATTCACAGCTCATCAACGAGTTGATCCAACGTGGCATCATCCTTCTCGACAAGGCGCTCGAAGGCGGCGTCACGTTTCATGACAGCTGTTACCTCGGCCGCTACAATAATATTTATGATCAGCCGCGTGAATCTCTTCGCGGTATTCCTTCCGCAACCATGATCGAAATGCCGCGGAACAGGGATAAGGGTCTTTGCTGTGGAGCGGGCGGTGCCCAGATGTTCATGGAAGAAACGGAAGGGAAGCGCGTCAACATCGAACGGACGGAGGAAGCGCTGGAAACCGGCGCCGAAACCATTGCGTCCGCCTGCCCGTTCTGCATGACGATGATGACAGACGGCGTCAAGGAGAAAGGGAAGCAGGAAGAAGTGGAAGTCAAGGATATCGCGGAACTGATTTACGAGGCAATGAGAAAATGAACACCGACATGAAAACAGCACACAAAAGAACGCAGCACGGTATCCAGCCGCGCACGATGCTCATCCTCCTGGGGCTATTGCTGCTGACCACACAATTTCCTGCCTGCGGCCCCGGCGACAAACCCATCGATGAGGAGCCGGAGAGCGAGGAACTGAGAGCGATGGGGCCAGATCCGGTGCAGCCGGATGCAGAGCATCATGTCGACATTGGCCGTTGGTACGATATGACCTGGCAGGAATTTGACAATCTCTATGCAGACTTTGCGCGAAACGATCCGCCAATGGTTCGGAACTACGGCATTTGCGACTCGATTGCCTGCCATTTCCCTTCCACCGAAGCAAGCGCCAAAGCGGAAATCCTCATCTGCTATCTTGACGGTGTCTATACGGTTGACGATGCTTTCCATACGCTCGGTATTGAGTTTGATCAGGTCGGCAGTACCGGTGACTCCTGGATCAGTGTCACGAGCGCGGACGATCGCTTCATCGCACTGCAATACAAAGCGGAGCAGGGCCATGCCGATCGGACGACACAACTCCTGCTCCAGTTCAACAGGGAGGATAAATAATCAGGGAGAGCGGGAATCAGACTTCCATGATTTCCGCTTCTTTATACTTGAGCATATCATCTACCTGGGTGACATGCTGGTCGGTAAGCTCTTGCACTTCCTTTTCGGCCTTGATCCGTGCATCCTCGGAAGCATGATCTTCCTTTTCCGCCTTTTTCAGATGATCATTGGCATCGCGACGGATATTGCGTATTGCAATTTTCGCATCCTCGCCGAAACGTTTTACAAGCTTGACGAGATCACGGCGCCGTTCCTCATTGAGTGCCGGGATCGGTACCCGAATGACATTCCCGTCATTGGAGGGATTCAGTCCCAGGTCAGCAATCAGAATTGCTTTCTCGACAGTGCCAAGCGTGCCCTTGTCCCACGGCTGTATGCTCAGTGTATGGGCATCCAGCACCGAGACATTTGCCATCTGATTCAACGGCGTCATGGTACCGTAATACTCGACCTTCACACCGTCGAGCAGTGCAGTCGTGGCTTTCCCGGTGCGGATTTTGTTCAGCTCCTGGCGCAGGGCCTCAATGGATTTGCCCATACGGTCGGCGGCATCTTTTACTATCTCCTGCATCATAATGGCAGCTCCGTTATTTCTGTTCAGTGGGAGTCGTCATTGCGGAATCAGACACGATGGTTCCGACATTCTCGCCGAGCAAGAGCCGGCGCAGGTTACCTTTCGTGTTGATGTCGAAGACAATGATAGGAAGTTTATTCTCACGACACAACGTGATCGCCGTCAAATCCATCACGCGCAATTCACGTTTGAGTACATCAATATACGAGATTTCCTGAAATCGAAACGCATCGGGATGTTTTTCAGGATCGCTGTCGTAGACACCGTCGACACGGGTCCCCTTGATGATGACATTCGCCTCGATCTCCACTGCGCGCAGCGCTGCTGCTGTGTCCGTTGTAAAATAGGGATGTCCGGTACCCGCTCCCATGATGACGACACGCCCTTTTTCCAGGTGACGCATGGCACGCCGGCGGATATATGGTTCTGCTATCTGATCCATTTCTATCGCGCTTGCGAGACGCGTCTGAATGCCCTTGGCTTCGAGAATATTCTGCAATGCAAGGGAGTTGATCATTGTTGCGAGCATACCCATCTGGTCACCCGATGCCTTGTGAATGCCCTGAGCTGCGGCGGCGACGCCTCTGTAGATGTTCCCTCCCCCAAGCACAATACCGATCTGCACACCCAGTTCCACAACCGATATGATCTCGTCGGCGTAGCTCTGGAGCGCATCCTGATCAATACCGTACTCACTGTTCCCCAGCAGAGCCTCACCACTGAGCTTGAGCAGGATACGTTTATATTTGGGTTCCATAATTCCTCCGGATAAAAAAATGCCTTTTGGCAATGGCCAAAAGGCAAAATGGGAAGAGAATCGGCGTCACCCGCCAACCTGAAAGCGCTCGAAACGCGTGACCTTCAAATCGGCGCCAGCCCCGGCGGCAACTTCGGTGATATGATCTTTCACTGTCTTGGTGGTATCGCGCAGGAACGTCTGTTCAAGAAGAGTGAACTCCTGGAAATACTTGTTGAGCTTGCCGTCCGCGATGCGATCGAGCATATTTTCCGGCTTGCCTTGCTCGAGGGCCTGCTGGCGGTAGAGTTCACGTTCCTTGTCACGAACATCCTGGGGAACGGAGTCACGATCGACGGCGACGGGATTCATCGCTGCCACCTGCATGGCGAGATCCTTACCGAGCTTGATGACTTCTTCATTGTCCTTTATGCCCTGAATCTCGAGCATCACGCCCAACTTGGCACCCGGGTGGATATAGTCGATGAGTGTCCCTTCACTGTTGAAGATCGCGAAACGGCGCAGATCGATTTTCTCTCCGATCTTTCCGATCGTCTCGGTCAAATGATCGGCAAGCGTCAGCCCGTCACTTTTCAACGCGAGCAAGGCTTCGACATCCGCCGGTTTTTCATTTTTGACGAGCGCGAGGGCGCGACGGGAGAAGTCCATGAAGTCATCACTCCGTGCGACAAAATCAGTCTCACAATTGACTTCAAGGATGACGCCCGTGCCACCTTCGATATCGGTAAGTACGACACCTTCATTTGCGGAGCGATCTGCACGTTTCTCGGCTGTGGCGGCGCCTTTCTTGCGAAGGTATTCGACCGCTTCCTGCATATTGCCATTGGACTCGCCCAACGCTTTTTTGCAATCCATCATGCCGGCCCCGGTTTTATCACGGAGTTCCTTCACCATAGCGGCTGTAATTTCCATACGTCTTCTCTATCGTCTGGTAGTAAAAAAGTTGTTCTCTGATAAAAAGAATGGCTGAACCAGCAGCCATTCGAATATGTTATTCGCTCGTTGCCTTCTGTTCCGTCGCGGGTTTCTGTTCCGTCGCGGGTTTCTGTTCCGTCGCGGGCTTCTGTTCCGTCGCGGGCTTCTGCTCCGTCGCGGGCTTCTGCTCCGTCGCGGGCTTCTGCTCCGTCGCGGGCTTCTTTTCAGTCTTTTTCTTTCGTTCAGTTGCGGCTTTCTCTTCGGCCTCCGCCTGCTCGGTCTCCTTGGCAAGACGTTCCTGTTCGGCCTCCTGTTCGGCCTTTACCATGCGCCCATGTTCGCGGCCCTCCTGAATCGAATCACAGAGTGCTTTGGTGACCAGTTCAATGGTACGAGCTGAATCATCATTGCCGGGTATGATGTAGTCCGCATGCTCGGGATCACAGTTCGTATCGACGATAGCAATCACGGGGATACCGAGGTTGCGTGCTTCCTTGACGGCAATGTGCTCCTTTTTGATATCCACGATAAACAATGCACCGGGGAGACGGTTCATGTCGACGATCCCGCTGAGAATTTTGTTGAGACGCTCTTTTTCACGGGTCAACATAAGACGTTCCTTCTTTGTAATTTTCTCGAAGGTGCCGTCATTCTCCATCTTTTCGATGTTCGTCAGGCGCTTGATGCTTTTGCGAATCGTTGTGAAATTAGTGAGCATCCCTCCCAACCAGCGTTCGACCACATAGTTCTGACCGCTTTCTACGGCGGCTTCACGCAAAATCTCTTTCGCCTGTTTTTTAGTACCAACGAAGAGAATCCGTTTCCCGTCCGCTGCGATTTCGCTGATCGCTTTGCATGCGAAATCGAGAAGTTCCTGGGACTTCTTGAGATCGATAATATGAATGCCGTTGCGCTCCATGAAGATGTACGGCTTCATCTTCGGATTCCAGCGCCGTGTCAGATGGCCGAAATGCGTACCAGCGGACAACAGGTCTTCGAGTGCTACTTTGGACATGAAAACTCCTGTGTGATAAGTTGTACCTCTGCGCCCATCAACCCGGGTACCAATATCCCGAAGGACACACCAGACAACCCGGTCCGGACACATGTGTGATTAAGAAAGGCCGATCTCCAGCTGATCCGAACGAAACAGGGGAAACAGTAGTGTATCGACAGTATGTATCAACGTTTGCTGAACTGGAAGCGTTTGCGCGCTTTCTTCTGACCGTACTTTTTGCGCTCGACCATACGTGAGTCACGTGTAAGCAGATTGTGTGCGCGAAGCTTGGGACGAAACTCCTCGTCAACGGCAAGCAGCGCGCGGGCAATACCCATTTTCACCGCACCGGCCTGACCGTGACTGCCACCGCCACGGACACGCACATGCACGTCGTAACGATCATTGGTCTCCGTCACCGTCAAGGGCAGACGAACTTCCTCAAGCAGGGTATCCGTAGGGAAATATGCGCTGACATCCTTGCCGTTCACGGTGATCACACCCGTCCCAGGTCTCAGGAGTGTCCGGGCCACTGCCGTCTTCCGACGCCCGACACAAATATTGTGAACCATAACTACCTTGTAAAGTGGTTAAGTAATTTCTTTTCCTAAATGTCGAACTTCAGCTCTTCCGGCTGTTGCGCCTCGTGCGGGTGCGCATGTTCACCGTAGACCTTGAGTTTCTTGATCATACGGCGCCCGAGACGGTTGTGAGGAAGCATTCCACGTACCGCATGCTCGATCACGAACTGCGGATTCGATTTTATCATATCCTTGAACAGACGAGTTTTTGAGCCGCCGGGATATCCCGAATATGAAAAATAGGATTTCTGCTCCTCACGCTTGCCCGTCAGACGAACTTTCCCGGCGTTGATGACGATCACGAAATCACCGTTATCCATATGCGGCGAAAAAATCGGTTTGTGCTTCCCGCGAAGAATGCGCGCGACGTTGGCCGCAAGTCGTCCGAGAACCAGATTTTCCGCGTCGACGACATACCACTTTTTGTCGACATCCTCTTCGCTCGCGTGAAAGGTTCTCTGGGTGGTGCGTTTACTCATATAATGCCTTTGTGAAAAACCGTTTATGACTCGATAAAAATAAACCGATCTATAAATTAACATCGTAGAGTTGAAAAAGTCAAGGCAAAGGAGGCAGAGAAGAAAAAATAACTTAAAATAGTGGTTTCAGGGCGCTATCATGACTATGAGCCGAAAGCAGAACACAGGATATTTCTCCGGGTTCCTGTCTTGAACAGACGCCCACCGTGGCAATTATCACTGCCGTTTATCGATACGAATATGAGCTGACTTTGCCCTGTCACCACGATACCCTATATTTGCCGCATTGCACTTCGTTTCGATCACACTGAAATTTCTCCTTATGAACAACAATCACTACCGCCACCACTGCAACTGGAAATTTGATGAACTGCGTCCGAATATCATGGGAATTGATACGGAAGTCCCACTGCTAACCGGCGAACGCGTTCCTTATGTCTTTCTCGACAACGGGGCGAGCACCCCGACCTTCCGTCATGCGTTCGAAGTCATGGGTGAATTCATGCCTTTTTATTCTGGTGTGCATCGCGGCACGGGCTTTAAATCCATACTCGCGACACAGGTGTTCGATGAAGCGCATGACATAGCGGGGCGGTTTGTCGGTGCCGATCTCGAGGACAATGCGGTGATTTTCCTGAAAAATACGACCGAGGCGGTCAACAAACTCGCCAACCGCTGCGACTGGCGTGAGGGCGATGTGGTCATCACCACGCTGATGGAACATCATTCCGATGATCTTCCCTGGAGGAAACACGCGAAGGTAATACATGTCGGTGTCGATGACACCGGCTATCTCGACATGAAGGCGCTCCGAGAGGCGTTCGAATGCAATAAGGGGCATGTTCGCTTTCTCGCTGCGACTGGCGCATCGAATATCACCGGTATCATCAATCCGATTCATGAAATGGCCGAAATCGCCCATACACATGATGCATATATGTTCGTCGATGCAGCACAGCTCGCACCGCATCGAACCATTGATGTTCTTTCCGAAACACATCCCGGACATATTGATTTCATTGCCTACTCCGCACATAAAATGTATGCACCCTTCGGTATCGGCGTGCTTATCGGTCCGAAAGAATACTTTTCACACGGCGAACCCGACATGGTCGGCGGCGGCGTAGTGGAGATCGTAGAAACCGATTACGTTGCCTACTCCTCCCCCCCTGCCAGCGAGGAAGCGGGGAGTCCGAACGTCCCGGGTGCCGTTGGCCTCGCTACTGCGATTCACATGCTGCAGTCGGTCGGCATGGATACCATCGCCGCACATGAGCACGAGATGCTGCAGTATGCGATCGAGCAGATGAAACGCGTCCCGGGTATGCGTTTGTATGGCCCCGTCGAAACAGCCGCGCTGTCGAACAAAGTCGGTGTCATCAGTTTCGATATCGACGGAGTCCCACACGCGAAAACCGCAGCCATACTCAGTGCCGAAGGAGGTATCGGTGTTCGCAACGGATGCTTCTGCGCACATCCCTATGTCAAACGTCTTCTCCAATATGATGAAGAGTCAGCGAAAACGATCACGGAAGAAATTCTTGCCGGCGACAGAACCAATCTTCCCGGTATGGTCCGGGCCAGCTTCGGATGTTACAACACGCTTGAGGATGTCGACCGCCTCGTCACCTCACTGCAACGTATCGCACATGGGGATATCCAGGGCGATTACGAACTCCATCGACAGACAGGAACTTATTGGCCACGCGGTTTCGACTATGCTTTCTCATCGTATTTCCCTCACTTTTCCTTTCGCCCGACAACGGAAATTACGGAGTTCAACGAGGCGAGCTGACAATATCCTCCGTCATGCGGGGTTCACTGTTTCCTGCTCCGATCCCGACCACATCGGTTGCAACACACGGATTGAGGTCGATTGATGCTGCTTTGTTCATATCCGGAATTCTGAACTGGATAGGCAGTCAGACAGCAACGGCACCGGGGAATGTTCGCCGCTCCGCTGATGTTCTACTCAAGGAGTCTTCATTCAACTGCAAAGAGCATGAATATGAAAACAGTACTTATCACAGGAGGCACCGGGGGTCTCGGACATATCGTTTCAAGACAAATGATTGAGGACGGGTACCGCTGCGTCATCCCGTACAGGAACGATAAAGAGGCACAGGATCTGCGGGCGACCATCGCTCCACAACAACGTGATCAGCTTTTTTTGCTGGAAGCTGACTTGCTCTCGGATTCGGAGGTGGATCGTGTTTTTGACGCTGCGACAAACATGAGCGATCTCTATGGTTTTGTCCACCTGCTTGGTGGTATCCGCGGGTTTCAACCGATAGCGGAAACTTCTGTTGAAGATTGGGACTTTCTGTTCAATCTCAATCTCCGCTCTCTCTTCCTCTTCAGCCGTTTGGTCATGAAACATTTCAGCGAACGTGACGGGGGACGCATCGTCACCATCGGTGCAATGCCCGCGATCAAACCCTCGGCAAAACAAGCGGGGTACGGTGTAGCCAAGGCGGGTGTCTCGGCGCTTACGAAAATATTGGCGGATGAAGGACGCTCCGCCGGCATTTCTGCAAACTGCATCGTGCCAAGCGTGATCAAAACAGAAGCGAATCTCTCCTGGGGTTCAGATGAGGATATTCCGAAATGGATTACCCCCGAAGAAATTGCCGCAACAATATCCTATCTTCTCAGTGCACCTGCGGCCGGGATCAATGGATCGGATATCCGCCTGTTTGGAACACTCAATGTCTGAGACATCCAGCCGGCATTTTCTTTGCACAATGATTGCCTTGGAAGTGGATTTTTTGCATTTTTTTTGGATTATTAAAGATTGCAGACTTGAACTTCACCGATGCACATACCGACGCACATGACCTTCGCACAACGAAACGCACTGAGCAGCAGGCAACACCGACCAATAAGGAAGCCGACATGCTCCAGAGAATCAGTGTAAGAATCCGTGACATTGACATCGGCGACCAACGATTCATTGTTTTCGCCGGACCCTGTGCGATTGAATCTTCAGAGCAGATCCATGCCACGGCAAGACTCGTCACCTCGCAGGGCGCGCATATACTCCGGGGTGGTGCGTTCAAAGCACGGACGTCCCCCTATACCTTTCAGGGGCTCGGGCTCGAAGGAGTGCGGCTGATGCGTGAAGCCGCAGATGCCTACAACATTCCGATGATCACAGAAGTGCTTTCCGAACGCGACATCGAAGGAATGCTTGAGTATGTCGATGCCTTTCAGGTCGGATCGCGCAATATGGACAACACCGCCCTGCTCAAGGAACTCGGCCAACTGCGCATCCCCATATTGCTCAAGCGTGGCTTTGCCGCCACCATCAAGGAATGGCTCCTCGCAGCGGAATACATCACTGTCGGTGGCAATGAACAGGTCATACTCTGTGAACGCGGGATACGCACTTTCTCGAATGAAACACGGTTCACACTTGACCTCGCGGGCGCGGTGTTCGCCCGGCAGCAATCCCGCCTTCCCGTCATCATCGATCCTTCGCATGCAACCGGCAATCGCAGTCTGATCCCCGCTCTGGCCGCCGCAACACTCGCCGCAGGCCTTGACGGATTGATGGTCGAAGTGCATCCTGATCCGGCCTCCGCTCTCTCTGACGCTGATCAGGCACTGAGCCCCGATCTCTTCCGTCACATGATGGAACAGCTACACCAACTCTCGACTGTCACCGGCCGCCCGCTTGTCTGATGACCCCTGCGCCTGCCTCCAATATCGAAACGATGTAACGTGAGCCGCGAAGTGCATGACATGTTCGCCGGTATCGCCGGGAGCTATGACAAAGCAAACAGCGTGCTCTCCCTCGGTGTACACCACCGGTGGCGCAAACAGACCGTCCGGCGCAGTGCTGTCCGCCCCGGGGACCACGTCCTCGATTGCGCAACCGGCACAGGTGATCTGGCACTGGAATTCAAGCGTGCCGTCGGTGTTGACGGCCGCGTTGTAGGGACGGACTTCTGTGCCGAAATGCTGGCTCTGGCACCGGCAAAATCCCGTGAGACCGGACTCGCAGTCGAGTGGGAAGTCGAAGATGTCATGGATCTCTCCTATCCCGAAGACAGTTTCGAAGTCGCATCAATCGCATTCGGCATTCGGAACGTCGACGACCCCGTCCAGGCACTCCGGAGTATGGGCCGCGTCGTCCGCCCGGGAGGCCGCGTCATCATACTCGAATTCGGGCGTCCACTGTGGTGGATGAAACCCCTGTTCACTTTTTACAGCAAGGTAATTATACCGTCTGTCGGCGGATTGATTTCCGGCCGCCGCGATGCCTACATGTATCTTACACAAACCTCCGCAGCATTTCCGACCGGACCGGAATTTCTCACCTTGATGGATAAAAGCGGCATGTATGCAGAACGCCGCGTGTTTCCCCTGACAGGCGGCATCGCCTATCTCTACATCGGCATTGTAGCATAACCTGCTCCGACAGTCGAAACACCTGTTCTTCCCCCCGCCGCCTTTCTTCCTGTCATGCGTGACATCGTTCCCGCTCGATCTCCCCTGCGTTATTCGATACACATTCTCTGACGCTTCAGTATCTGCGGTCTCGCGGGTGCTTACGGACGAAACAATTTCCGTATCTGCGCTCTGATTATTTTTCCCGAGGCCGTCCGCGGTATCACATTTACGATCTTCCAGTGACGTGGAATCTTGTACCCTGCCAGTTTCTCACGACAGCGGGTTTCCACTCGACCTATGTCCGTACCGTCGGAAACCACGATTACCGCAGCGATCTTCATTC
>JAGTUW010000406.1 GCA_018224345.1 Bacteroidota bacterium | reverse complement strand
GGATGGGTCGTATCGGTATCCGTCACGAAAACGCCTGGCAGCTCTTCGATGCATTTCGTCAGACACGCAATTGCGAGCTGTGTGGGGTGTTCTCTCATTTCGCCACATCGCATCAAAAGGAAAAGCGCTTCACTGCGCTGCAACTGGAACGCTTTCTCGAGGCAATGGAATACTTTCCACAGCATGACATGTCCATACCTACAAGACATATCGCCAATTCAGCGGCAGTACTGCAACACCCCGGCGCGGTACTCGACATGGTGCGTCCCGGTATCATGCTCTATGGAGTGTATCCCGGACCGGAGGTCGAACGCACGGTCTCGCTGCGACCTGTACTCAGCATGAAAACCCGTGTCGTATATTTCAAGGTGGTGATGCAGGATGCTTCCATCGGGTATGACCATACATGGACAGCGGCGCGGGATACACGTGTCGTGACTCTGCCCGTCGGATATGGTGACGGATATACACGAGGGCTCTCGAACAAGGCGCAGGTCCTGATCGGTGGCAGACGCCATGCGCTTGCAGGACGCATTTCCATGGATCAGTGCATGGTCGATATCGGTGCCGCTTCGGCCTACACCGGTGACGAGGTCGTGCTCATAGGCGCACAGGGGGATGACCGCATTTCGGTGGAGGAGCTGGCGTCCATAAGCGACACGATTCCCTATGAAGTTCTCACGTTGCTGAGCACACGCGTTCCACGCAGCTATATCGCTGAAAAGACATAATTGCCTATATTGTACGGAACCATGAAATCGGCAATGCGACCTGAACATAGCGAACAAGTGCGATTTCCATCCAGCATTTCGATAGTGCGATGGACGAGTTGTCCGGGATCAAGACCGGACCGAACAGCAATCGCGCGACGAAACAGGGTGTTGTATCGTTCGCCGGTGTACTCACATACTCATCCACGGGGTCGTTGATGGAACGTATTCGTGTACTGGTACTGGAAGATCATGAGGGCGAGGCAATTCTCAATCAGCGATTGCTGGAACGATCCTATACCACGGAATTCGGGTTCACCGCGATGCGTACTCTCGGAGAGGCATTGCACGCATTGCGAGAACAGGTGTTCGATATTGCACTGCTGGATCTGAACCTGCCGGATTCCACCGGGCTCGATACCTATGTGTCCCTGCAATCTGCTGCACCGCGCCTGCCGGTTGTCATCATTTCCGCCAACGCCAATGAACAACTCGCATTGGAGGCCATTCGTCAGGGAGCGCAGGATTATCTGGTCAAGGGCAATATCACCAGCGAGACCTTGATGCGTGTCGTCAGCTATGCCGTGGCAAGAAAGCAGGCGGCGCCCACTTCGGAGGAGTTTGTTTCCCGGCCCGCACTGGAGGGACTTCCTCCCTGTGGGGCTTTCCTCCTCGATGAGAAGGGCCATATTGTAAAAGCCTCCACACAAATGGCGGCACTCCTCGGCGAAACGAATGTGTATGACATATTGCATTCACCTCTGTTGGATTATATGCCCGGGGAGGATGAACCGCGCGTACGCGAACTTCTGGCGCGCGTGAGAAAGGGACAGGATGCCGAGTGGTGTATTGTCGGTGACAGCAGCCGGGAACAACAACGGTTGCTTGTCATCATCGGAGCGGTGAATGCACGTGACGGCAGTACGCGGTTTCGCGGGACGATAGTACCCGCACCGGCCGGAATGGGTGAGACCAGTGAAGAAGAGTTTGAAACCCGTTATCGTAAGCTGCTCGAACACAGTCAGGATGGAGTATTCCTCACTACGGGCGGAAATATTGTGTTCGCCAACGATGTACTTGCGCGTATGCTGGACTATACGGTAGAGGACATCCTTGAAAAAAATATCGAGGAATTGATCGCACCGGAAGACAGAGATCGTGTGCTCGATAATTATCAGCGCAGAATGGAAGGAGAGGAGACGGAGAACGACTACGAATTCCAGGCGATGCATCGCAGCGGCAAACGCGTGCATATGCGGGTGAGTGTGGGGAGGATACCACTCGGTAACGGATTTGCTATTCTGGGCACATTGAAGAATGTGACCGAAGAGCATCGCATTGCGTATCTGGCTCGGCTGCAGCACCGGCTGGCAATTGAACTGGCGCAGTCACACGATTATGACGAGATCATTGAGCATGTCCTCCAGAGCGTGCTTCGTATCGAACACATAGACATTGCAGCGGTGCATGTCAACATGACCGGGGAAGGCGAAGCTGCGCACGCGCATTGGCGTGGATTGCTCGGGCCCTTCCCCGTCGCTTCTTCGCAGCCTGATTTCGATGCCTTGCACGAGCGTGTTCTTCGCCAGGCCCTGCCGGCATATTTCGATGCGTCGTCATTGCAGGAGGAAGGTATCGGCCCTCTGTTGTCTCCGGAAGGGATACGAAGTTTTGCCATCATCCCTGTCGTGCATGGGGGGCTGATGCTCGCAGCGCTCAATATCGCTTCTCTGACCACGGAGGATGTTGACGAACGCATTCGCCAGACGCTCGAAGCGATCGCTTCGTTTCTCGGTGGCGTGATCGCACGTGTGAATGCCGAGAAGGCCCGCAAGGAAAGCGAGCGCTTGTATCGTGCCGTAGTGGAAAAAAGTCATGATGCAATTTTCATCTACAGAGACGATGCCATTGTGTTCGCCAATGAAAAATGTCTGGAGCTGACCGGCTACAGCGGCGAAGAACTGCTCGCATCAAATCCCTGGTCCCTGGTCCATCCCGAAGATCGTTCGCGCATACAGTCGATAGCCGCACAGCGGGCTGGAAACGGGGATGTCCCTGTCGTTTATGAGGGCAGAATTCTGACGCGGGACGGGACCATCCGCATGGGAGAATTCGCCGTGACAGTGATACGCTACGAAGGATACATCGCTGCTCTGGTCAGCGTACGTGACATCACGTCGCGCAAAGCGCAGGAAGAGGAATTGAGACGCGCAGATGCATTGATACGCGCTGCGGGTTTTGCCGCGACGCGCTTCCTGCGTTCTTCGCGATGGAAGGAATCTCTTGTTACCGTTCTCGAGCGATTCGGTACGGCAGCGAATGTCTGCCGCGTCGTGATATTCAGAAAGATAATGAATGCGGATGGCGAGGGAGCGTTGCATCGGCAAGCCATCTGGGTGCGGCAGGAAATGCGTGAGAGCATGATCGACCATCTGGTCAATGAACCCGCACTCAACGATCCTGTATTGCAGCGTTGGGTGGCGGAATTATCTGCCGGCAGTTCCGTTTCCGGGATTATCGATGATCTCCCTGACGACGAACAGTTATATCTGGCACGTCAGAATGTCCGTTCCGTCGCTGCACTTCCCATCTTCAGTGGTGATCAGTGGTGGGGGTTCGTGCGTTTCGATGAGTGTCGCTTGCGCCGCAGCTGGATGAATACCGAAATCGATGCCATGAGGGTCGGTGCCGAGACGCTGGGTGCGGCCATTCAACGGGAGCAGGCGGAAAGGGAACTGATTCTTTCGCGGGAGCAGGCCCTGCGTGCGGATGCCATTAAAAACGCGTTCATCTCCAATATCTCCCATGAAGTGCGTACACCGGTCAATATTATTCTCGGTTATCTCGCCTTGATCGGAGAACTGACATCCGGTAGCAATGACGAAGAAGTGCGCGAGTTCTCGAAAGCGATCGACGATGCGGCTCACAGGCTGATCCGGACAGTGGATTCGATCATGAACATCTCCCGTTTCCAGGCACGGGACATCGCCGTCAACAAAATTCCCATCCGTCTCGACAGGCTGCTGGAGCACTGCTGCGTTTCTTTCCAGGATCTGATCGAAGAGAAAGGTCTGTCCTTTGCGTTCCGGAATGAAAGCGGATCCGTGGAAATTTCCGGTGATCAGCATTTCCTCAACGAGGCGTTCGGCCATTTGCTGGATAACGCGATGAAATTCACCTCCGAAGGTGGCGTCACGGTTGTCTTGTCAGAGGACCCGGGGAAGGCCTGCACTGTCGAAATCATCGATACAGGCATCGGCATGGCGGAGGACTTTCTCGAGCAGATATTCGATCCCTATCTGCAGGAGGATCTGGGATATGATCGCGGATATGAGGGGATCGGACTGGGAATGACGCTGGTCAAACTGTATCTCGAAGCGCATGATGCAGTGATTCGCATCAAAAGCAGAAAAAATGAAGGGACATGTGTAACAATCATGTTTCCCATCGGCGAAGCAACACATGGGGAGAATTGATTTGAAGTTCGATTCTGAGTCCGCAATATTGTATGTTGCAGTTAATTGAATACCGAGTTTGTATTCGTCAACAGAGAGCGTCTATGTCTGAGGAGAGCATCCATGTCTGAACAGAAGAAAAGCATACTCGTTGTCGAGGACGATGAACAGAGTCAGAAATATATGCGCATCCTTCTCTCGAGGGAATTCGAGGTATTTGTCGCTGCCGGTAGTCAGCAGGCATGGGACATTTTGGAGAAGGAAAACATCGCGTTGATTCTCATGGATCTTTCTCTCCGCGACGGAGAAGATGGCTTGAAAATCACACGCAACATCCGCGAAAACGGACCCAATCCCCGCGTTCCCATCATCGCTCTGACGGCGCATGCGTTTCCCGAGGACCGCAAGCGCAGTCTGGAGGCAGGTTGCGACGATTATGTCTCCAAACCTTTTCAATGGGTGCATTTGAAGAGTATTATCAGCAAATTTCTCTAATCTGATTTTCCCACCAGGACTCAGCAGGTATGAGCGTACAGAGACTGCCGAATACCATCGTAATTATCGAAGATATCGGTTCAATTACGAAGTTACTTACAATTATCATTCGCAAGGCTGGTTTCGATGTGGTAACCTTCGAAACAGGAGAAGCCGCTTGCGAATGGATGCGAGATCACTACCCTGCTCTGATACTGTGCGATATCATGCTCCCTGGCATGCATGGAGAGGAAGTGCTCTCCTTTATCCGGACGTTACCTCATGGGAAAGAATTGGATATTCTGGCGGTAACCGCACTTGCGAATCCCGGTGATCGCGAACGCCTGCTCAAACACGGCTTTACAGATCACATAGCCAAACCCATCAATCCCGGCACGTTCATCTCGCAGATCAAGTCTCATATTGAATCCTGATCAGCGTTCCCCCCTTGCTTTTCTCTACCTTACGACCCCTGGATGTATACGGTTATGATCAGGCCGCAGCAGCGTGTTATTTCCGCATGCTGACTATTTGTCTCGACGAAGCAGTTTCGACCAGAGAGCGGTGTTTTCCGGGTATTCCGGGGTGGCGATGACGGTGCTGATACAGAAACGGCGCAGGGCCTCTTCGATCGAAACCGTGCCGAGTGCGCTGTCGCGCTTGCCGGTAAAAGGGAAATGATCCGGCCCCCGTTGACATTTTCCGTTGATGTTTACACGTCCGACATACCGGGCCGCCGTGGCAATGATACGTGAGAGTTCCTCCGGTGAAGAGGAGAAGACACTGCATTGCTGCCCGTAACGTGTATGCTTGATGTAATTGAGCGCTTCAGGCAACTCACGGTAGACGACAACCGGAATGATGGGGCCGAATTGCTCTTCCGCGTATATACGCATGTCCTGCGTGACACCACTCAGCAGTGCCGGGTGCATCATCGTCATCAGCCGCTCCCCTCCACGGGTGTTGCGTATCACTGCGCCTTTTTGCAGGGCATCATCAAGCAGGCCGGACAACCAGGCAGCGTGTTCAGGACTGCTGAGCGGTGTGCAACGCACATCCTCCCAGGGCATGCCCGGTGTGGCATCGTCGAGGGCGGAAGCCATGCGCTGCATGATCTCCTCCGCGATATGTTCATGTACGAATATCATCTTAATGGCTGCACAGCGTTGGCCGTTGAACGCAAGTGTGCCTTTGATGCATTCCTCGATGGTGATGTCCATGGGCGCATCGGGCTGAATGATCGCCGCATTTTTCGCTTCCAACCCGAGCACCATATGCAGGCGGTGGGGAGCCGGATGCCGCGCGATCAGAGCATCGGCGACCGCACTGCTGCCAATGAAAGCGAATACGTCGATTCGTCCCGACCCCATCAATGGCACCAACAGATCCTCACTGTTTCCGAACAGCAGACCGACCGTTCCTTTCGGAAAATGTTCGGCGAACAGGGAAAGGAGATGTGCATAGAGCAACGCTCCGCGTGGCGGTGTCTTGATGATGACACTGTTGCCCATGAGCAGGGCGGGAATGGCGTTGGTCAGGGTTTCGTAGAAAGGGTAGTTGTACGGGCCAACGCAGAGAACAACACCGACAGGCAGTAAATCTACGCGGCCGACCACCTGCTGCAGGGAAGTGTCACGCCGTTCGCGTTTGTCGAGCGCGAGCGCGGCATCGATGGTTTCCACCGTGTACTCCAGGGTGCGGTCGAACTCGTTGAGCGCTTCGGAATAGACTTTTCCCACTTCCCACATGATATGCAACGCGATGCGATCGCGCAGGGGATGCAGAGCCGCGACGAAATGGCGGACGCGCCGGGCCCGTTCTTCAAGCGACAGCGACGGCCACGCACCATCACCGTGATCGTAGGCAGCATGGGCGGCATCCAATGCGGCGAGAGCCTCCCGCCCGCCAAGAGCCGGAATCGCACCAAGCAGCGGATACTGCGCAGGCTCCAGGCTTCCTCCCTCGCTTTTGAGAGGGATGGGGGAGAAGACCTCTTGTACCGGACCGTCCCATTCCCGTATATCGTGACTGAGATACCGGCGAACGTCAATAAACGGCGGGCAATACTGTTGCGGGATGTCGTCGGGTGAGGGGAACAGAATATGGTCGAATGTCATGGTCTCGGAAAATCAAATTGCATTCAAAGAAAGATGCGGCGTATCGCAATCCTTAACATACGCATTTTTCACGCATACGTTGGTATGTTTCATATCGGGTATGTTTCATATCGCTACTCCAAACACTATCTTTTACGATATTCATCCTCACAGAAAACGGGTTGCCCCCATGTCGAAGCTGATCAATCCCTTCCAGGAAGATACGCTGCCGCCGTTCGACGGTTTTCCGAAGGACGCATTGCGCTTCCTGAGCGAACTGAAGAAGAACAACAACCGCGAATGGTTTGCTGCACAGAAGGAACGCTATGAACGGAATGTCAGGCAACCCATGCTGACCTTGCTCGACACGCTGGCGACGCGATTGCGTGCTGTGGATCCGGATATCGTACTGGAAGCGAAGAAAGCGATGTATCGGATCTATCGCGACGTGCGTTTCAGTGCAGATAAATCACCCTGCAAAGTGTGGATCGCCGCCGCATTCACTTATCGCGGTTTTGACCGGAAGCATGACGCCGCGTTTTATTTCCACATCATGCCGGAGGAGATCGGGGTAGGTGGAGGTCTGTACGCACCACAAGGCGATCGACTGAAGAATATCCGCAACGCCATCGATGCGGATGCGGCCGCCCTGCGCGGCATTCTCGGGACGAAATCCTTCACACAATATTTCGGTGCATTGCAGGGAGAGGAACTGAAACGCATTCCGATGGGCTTTGACAAGGAACATCCGGATGCAGATCTCCTCAAAAAGAAACAGCTTCTCTGCTGGCAGACCTTACCTGTGTCTCTTGTGACAGAGGCGGCGCTGGCCGACCGCCTGCAGGAGCATTTCACAGCAATGGCACCCTTTGTGCGCTGGCTGGTAGATCACTCCTGACCCTGTACCGGGGTGGAGGTGAGAATGAAGAGAGGGATTTCGGCGGGACAACCGATGCGGTAAGGAAACCAGTGGCCTGCACCAGCCGAGACATACAGTTTCGATCCGTTGTTTTCGTACAGTCCCCACATGTATTTTTCCGGATTGACTGCATAGAGCAGACTGCGACCGCCGAAGCCGATCTGTCCGCCATGCGTATGACCCGACAAGGTGAGATCGATGCCCACACGTGCCGCTGTGTCGAAGGCCTGCGGACGATGACTGAGAAGAATACTGAAGGCATCACCTGTATGATCCTGCATGGCCCGTTCGGTTGTGATGCGGAAAAAGTCATCCGGCATGTTGCGCATCGAACGTGGGTCGTCGGCACCGGCGAGGTAGAGCGGAGTACCATCGATGTCAAGCGCCAGACCGGTATCGAGCAGCAGAGGAATGGGACTGCGGTCATAGGCGCGACGAATGGTTGCGATGCCACGGAAATATTCGTGATTGCCGATAGAAGCGAAACTGCCGTAGCGTGTCGGGATCTGTGCCGCAAGACGCAGGGCATCGTGATAATGCGCGGCATCGTCAGAGAAATCACCGGTCAGCAGCAACAGATCCGGTTTCGCGGCGGTGGAAAGTTCGACCATGCGCTCGAGATCGTCCATACTGATGATCGGACCGACGTGCGCATCGCTGAGATGCAGAATACGTAATCCTTCCAGAGCGGTGGGAAGCTGCGGATAGTGCAGTGGAATCACCGGCACGCGCGGATCCGCATAGGCGGAAGCGAGACCCCTTCCCCCGGCCGCGACGGCAACGAGGGGAAACGCCGCTGCGCTTGTCGTCAGCAGCTTGCGCCTTCGGAGATCCGGCACGATGTTGTCACCGCGATGTTCACTTCGCTTGCGTGCAAAGCGGGTGATGATGCGATCGACGACATGTAACACCGCGGAGAGTGGCAGGGAAATCATCAGGGCGAAACCCAGAACGAGGATCACGGTGGTGAGAGCGCCACCGAGTATGGCAAATGGATCGAACTCCAGCGCGACACCGAGTGCCCAGAGCGTCAGTCCGACAACCCCGCTGACGGGAATGCCATAGGATAGCAGGCGTACCTTTCGTGAACGCCACCAGTCGCGATGCAGGGTCTTGAGCAGCAGAATTTCCACGCCGCTGAGGACGGCGATGACAACCATGCTGAACAGAATCGGGAAGTAAACTCTCATAGGAACGAATAATGCTTCATCACTGTATAATGTGAATACGTGGCTTGGAAATCAATGGATTTCGATGTCCCGGCCGTTTTCCTGCACCGTCGGGACAAAAACGCTCAGAGAACGCAAAAGTTCTTGTCATCTGTTGTTCTTGTTTGCTTCGACCTTCTTTACTACCATTGTATTCAGCCTTGTTTCCT
The DNA here is from genome assembly GCA_018224345.1 of Bacteroidota bacterium. GTDB lineage: Bacteria > Bacteroidota > Ignavibacteria > SZUA-365 > SZUA-365 > SZUA-365. The sequence continues at coordinate 8,974 of JAGTUW010000406.1, read as the reverse complement.
TACCCATAGCCAAACGAGTTTATCAATGAAACAATTCCTCACCACCTCCGCCTTGTTTCTTCTGGCTGTGTTTCTTTTCGGCGATCATGCCGCCGCACAGAAGCCGTATGTATACGCCGCACTGACAGACGAGGGAAATATCGCCGTGATCGATCCCGGCAGCAGCACATTGCTGCAACGCATTCAGGTAGGCCGCGATCCGATGGACGTCGTGTTGAATGCGGACAAGTCAAGGCTCTACGTCAGCAATACGGGAGATATCTCCGTTTCCATCGTCGATCTGACCGAAGCGCGGGAGGCGCAGGTGCTGCGATTACCCGTCAATCGCCGCGGAATCTATGCGGGTGTCATGATCCGGAATTGGGAGGGGACACGAATCTATGTCGCCGAACGGTCGGATGATCCCGGTCGCGATCTGCGTGTGTACGTCATCGACACACAAAAGGAAAACGTGATCAATCAGTTCGACGCAGGAAAGAATATAAGCGCATTGACGATTTCCTACGATGGGACGAAACTGTTCGTGGTCAACAAGGGTGAAGGCATTCGTGTATTCAATACCGGGGATTATACACAGATCGGCAGTGTATCGCCTCTGCAGGGACATGAATCCGAAGTCCGCGGCATGGCCTGCAGTCCGACGGCGCCGTTGGCCTATGTCAGCTACGGTACAGCCAACAAGATTCAGGTCATCAATACAGCGGACAATCAGCAGACCGGTATCATCGACGTCCCGAAGTATCACACCGGCATACAGAAACGCGTGGTCTTCAGTCCGGACGGCAAGTATGCCTTCGTGATCAATCACAAGAACACGTTCCGTGAGCTCGACGGCATCAATGTCATCGACGCATCGAAAAATGAGGTTACCAAGATCTTCAACTCCGGCGTCGTACAGCACGGTATCACCGTCAATCATAACAACCGTGTGGTGTATATCGCTTCGTCGGATCTGAAGTGGTACAACCTGCTGACACTCGAACATATTCGCTCGATTTCCCTGCGTACCGCTCTCGGCGGTATCGTGGTCGTCGATCGCTGACAACGGGAAATTCACCCGCCGTAACTTGTCACGAACATTTTCGTTGCGGTTCGTTACTGGAAAACACTGTACCTCCGTTTCCCGAAGACTGCCAGCTCTATCCGTCTCTCCGAAGAAGCATTCGTTGCCGCGAATGCTTCTTTTGTACTGGTGCGGAAACGCACTGCCTTACTTCTGTCCGCCGGAATCTTTATCACGGCTCCGGTGTTGGCTCATCGGAGGTGTTCCAACGCAGGACATACTGTATCGAAACATGCGTCGACCGGCCTTCCCATGGTGATGGCACCGCTGCGAGCAGTGAATCACGCGAACAGATGGCCGATGGTCTTTCATGACGCAGACACAACACGGGCGCGAAATGCGCTGTATCGGAAGGCGCTGTTCCTGGATGCAGAAAAAGTCAACTATTCCTGGTGGCGCCTGATTCCACCGTTTCGTAACTTTATTGTATATTCTTTGCACACGAGAACCGTTCGTATGAAAATGTATGTTTCCAACACGAAGGAAACACCCCAAATGTTCGAAAATAATGTCGTGGAGTTTTTCTCCCGCGTGCATTGGGCTGTTCCTCCATTGCTTTTCATTCCCATCATCACCGCATTTCTGTATGTGGCTTCCGTCCATTACCATCTGACGACGGGAACGGTTCTGCTCACCGCGGCAGGTGGTCTTTTTTTCTGGACCTTTACCGAATACGCGCTGCATCGATTTGTGTTTCATTACGAGCCGAAGAGCGTCAGGGGACGGCGCATTCACTGGATGTTTCATGGCGTTCATCATGATTACCCAAGTGACCCGTTGCGCCTGGTCATGGTCCCATCGGTGAGTCTTCCGCTCGCCGCGCTGTTCTACCTGCTGTTCGTTCTCTTACTCGGCGCGGCGCTTGCCGCACCATTCACCGCCGGGTTCCTCATCGGCTATCTCTTCTACGACATGACACATTACGCGGTGCATCATTTTCCGGTCAAGGGACGTATCTTCGGCCGCATACGCGAATGGCACATGCGGCATCATTTCCAGGATCCGGAACGGGGGTTCGGCGTCAGTTCACCTCTCTGGGATGTGGTGTTTCGTACCGGACTCAGACGGAATAGCAAACGCACATAATCGTCCCTCAGTCTGCAAGGATAGAGATGAATATGAAACGTCCGGTATTCAGCTTATGGAATACCGGACGTTTGTTGTTGTCGGAAGAGCAGGAAATCTTTGCAATCAGGGAATTATCAAATTTCCCTGGAAGCTGCATCTGCAGCAAAGATCAGGGATTCGCATAGACACGCGAGCGATCGACATCGGCCGTGGGAGGCTTGATGAATCGTCCGCCGAAGCGGAACCGCTGCGTGTAATATCCGTCGCTGAGGTGGTTGAACGTCACACCACGTGTGGAGCCGGAGTGCGAAAACAGGCCTTCACCGAGATAAATGCCGACATGGCCGATCATGCGTGACCGGCGATTGGTGCCGGTGAAGAAAATGAGGTCGCCGAATTGCAGGCTGTCCGTGTCCATGATGGCTGTGAACCGTCGCGCCTGCATGCGGGAGTTCCCGGTAAAATCCCGTCCCAGCGCTTCGCTGATCACTTTGGAAGTAAAGCCCGAGCAGTCGATACCTGCTTTCGAGCGTCCTCCGAAGCGATAGCGCGTCCCCAGCCATGTATCGATCACCTGCATGAGTTGCAGGCGCATGAAGGGATTTGCGAAGGGAGAGCGTACGTCGTAATCACTTTTAATGGGCATGATCATGTCACCCGCATGGAAGGCATCTTCAAAGCGCAGCATCTCTGCTTCGAGAATATCGGCGTACCTGGGCAGGTGCTCGCGAAGCACGGATAATGCGCGGTTCTTGCGTGCCAGCTTCTGTCTCTCCGCTTTGGAAAGCGTTTTCCCGTCCTCAGTCCCTGTTCGTGATGGATGTCCCTCCAACGTCGAAGGCATGGAGGCAAGTCCGACAATGAGTGAGAGCAGTAACAGGACTTTCACGATAGTTCTTCTGTGCATGAATCTCCGAACATGATGTACAACAGATTGTCCGTATAAAACGGTACAGACTTAAAAGTACGGCCTTTTTCCGATACCGAACAAGGCACCGCAGGTGGGCATGATTTCCGCCTGTAGTGCTTGTGCGTATCGGGAAATCTGTGGAGACCCGTGAACATGGGATCTCATCAGCCGAAAACGTGAGATGTCTGTATCGGTGCGGAGGATTCCATCGCGTCCCGGAATTTGTTTTCATGCTCCAGTGACGTAATTTTGCGCTAGTACCGTGAAGGAAATGAAATGGACCGGAAGCAACTGCAACTGACCAATATTTTGCTGGGAGTCATGGTGGTGTTTGCCACCGGTGTTCTGCTCAATGAGATGCAGGCCGTGCTGCTTCCCTTTCTTCTCGCGCTGTTTCTGTCCTTCATTTTCAAACCCGTCATTATCTTCCTGCGAAAAAAGAGCATCCCGAATATCATCGCCCTGCTGATGGTATTCATCTTTATTTCCGCACTGTTTTTCGGGCTTTCCTCCATTATTTACAAAAGCTTCGAATCCTTCGTCAGCCAGGCGCCGAAGTATCAGCAAAAACTTCTGGGATTGCTGCGTGAATTCACTCTCATGATCGATCAGGTGGCGTATCGGCTGGACGTCAAGCCCGAGAACTTCAGTCTCGGTGAATTCATCGATATCAACGCACTCACGTCTGTATTGACATATGGCGCCGGGTCGCTGTTTTCCGGTCTTGGCAATGTGTTTATCATCATGCTGGTGATGTTTTTCATTCTCGCCGGGAGCGGTAATCTGAGCGCGAAAGTCCGTAACGCCTTCAAGGAAGAGCACGCCGAGCAACTCTCCTCGATGATTGAAAGTATCGATTTGCGTGTACGGCAGTACCTGATCACCAAAACGCTCGTCAGTGTGGCGACGGGGACACTTACCACGATGATTCTCATGATCCTGGGTGTGGATTTCGCCCTGCTCTGGGGGTTTCTGACCTTTCTGCTGAACTATATCCCGAACATCGGGAGCACACTCTCGGTCGTGTTCCCCTTCACCATCTCCCTGCTGCAATTCGATACCATCGGCATGCCGCTGCTGGTGCTCATCCTGCTCGTCGTCACACAGGTGCTCATGGGGAATGTGATCGAACCCAAGGTCATGGCCTTCAGTCTGAATCTGAGTCCCCTGCTCGTGATCTCGGCGCTGATTTTCTGGGGCTGGCTGTGGGGTGTGTGGGGAATGATTCTTTCTGTGCCGATGATGTCGATACTGAAAATCGTGTTCGAGAATACCGAGAAGCTGCGTCCCATCGCCGTACTGATGAGCGGTATGAACACGGAGGCAAAGAAAATAAAGAAGGAGTCGCAGAAGTGAGAGTTGCTTCCGGGCCGGTGGAAGTGGAATAATGTTGTGACCGATGCGGCCGGAATCCGACGGAACGATGAACACAATGAATGAAATCATGCAGCCAGAGCATGATGTTGACCGCTTCCTCCTCCCGTGATCGTTCCGGTTGCGGCACAGAAGCGTATCGTGGCGGAATATGAGACTCCCCCGCCCATAAAAGGCGGGGGAGTGCTTGCTGAGCAAGGGAAGTGAGCGCCTTTATTGAATGGCGATATGGCGCGGTTTGACTTCCTCGGTCTTCGGGACAGTCACGGTCAATACGCCATCCTTATAAGAGGCGGAGATTTTGTTCGAATCCACCTGCGTCGGGAAGTTGAAACTGCGGAAAAACTTCCCACTCACACGCTCGACGCGATGGCAGGTTTCTTCTTTCTTCTCTTCCATGGCATGACGTTCACCACTTATTTTCAGCGTATTTTCGCTGAAATTCATCTTGATGTCCTCTTTCGACATACCCGGAAGATCGAAACGCAACTCGTATTTGTCGCTGTCTTCGGTGATGTCGGTCATCGGACTCCAGACGGCCGACTCATAATCTTCATCGCGCTCGCGACGGGTCGGCATGCCATTGAAAAAACGGTTCATCTCGCGCTGCAGATTCATCATCTCGTTGACGGGATTCCAACGTACGACTGTCATAGTATCATACCTCCTGTTAATGTGTATTTACTTGAAGTTTGAATGTGATTATTTGTGCTTGGCATTGTCTGCTTCCTTTTTGTCTTCACAAATAACACACTCAACTCTCGTGCCAACCTGATTTCCTGACAAAACTGACATGAAAAACTGCCAAAAAGGCCGAATCTCAGAAGGCGAGGCTGTCAAAATGTCAGTATTCTGCCAATATAGCTGTATGTGATGACAATATGGCTGATTTATGTGCCAACATGTAGTGATTTCTTGCCAGATGCTGCTTTGGTACGATCATTGTAGTATTCTATACAGAATTGGATTATCGTTATGAAGCAAAAGAATTATTACGAAATATTGCAGGTCGGCGAAAACGCTTCCGATGAAGAAATCAAGAAAGCGTATCGAAAACTGGCGAAAGAGTATCATCCGGACAGGCATCCGGACGATCCGACCGCCGAGACGAAATTCAAGGAAATCGGCGAGGCCTACGATGTACTGAAAGACAAGGAAAAGCGGAGAAAATATGACGAACTCCGCCGCTACGGTTCGGGCAAGGCCCCGGAATCGATGTCCTACGAAGAATTCATGAATCGCTTCGGCGGGTATCAGCAGGATACCGGTGCCGAAGAATTCAATTGGGGCTTCGGTGGCGGACTCGAGGATATTTTTTCCGAGCTTTTCGGAGGTGCCACAAGACGATCGGCGAAAAGTACACGCCGCGGGGGACGTACGATACAGTTTGATTTTGGTGATATGCGGGAAGGAAGTTCCACCGCCCGATCGCGCGAAAGCCATGACAGTTTTTTCAAGCGAAAAGGCGACGATGCCTATGTCGATATTCCCATCAATCTCGCCCAGGCAATGCTTGGCTCCACGATTCGCGTACGCACGCCGCAGGGCAAGCGCGTCAATGTGAAAATCACTCCCGGTACACAACCCGAGGCAGTGTTGCGTGTTCGCGGCATGGGGTTCAACGAAAGGGGACGACCAGGCGATCTCTATATTCGCACGCATCTGAGCGTTCCGGCCGATATGACAGAGAAACAGAAAAAGCAGGCCGCCGCCCTGTTCAATGACATGGGATTGCGGTATTAGGAGAAGAAGCGAATGAGACTGGATCAATTTACCGTCAAGGCACAGGATGCGATTACCGCCGCACAGGGGATCGCTTCACAGCATGCACATCAACAACTCGAACCCGAACATCTGCTGGCAGCGTTGATCGCCGACGCCGACGGCGTGCCCATCGCCGTGCTGCGAAAAATCGGTGTCGACGTCGCCGGACTGCGCGCAAGCATACAACAACACATTGAAAAGAAGCCCAAGGTGTACGGTGGTGAAACCGGCCGTGTACATCTTTCCAATGCTGTGGAAAAAATCTTCCGCAAGGCGGAAGAGGAAATGCGTGGCTTCCATGACGAATTCATCAGCACGGAACATCTGCTGATTGCGCTCGCGGCGGATACCGACAGCGATGCCGGTCGGCTTCTGACCGAACAGGGCGTGACGCGTCCGGCAGTGCTTCAGGCACTTCAGGGCATACGCGGTTCTCAACGTGTGACAGATCAGAATCCTGAGGAAAAATACCAGGCGCTCAAACGCTTCGGCCGTGATCTGACGGAATTCGCGCGCAGAGGAAAACTCGACCCCGTGATCGGCCGCGATGAGGAAATCCGCCGTTCCATTCAGGTGCTCTCGCGAAGGACGAAAAACAATCCCGTGCTGGTCGGCGATCCCGGCGTCGGAAAAACAGCGTTGGTCGAAGGTATCGCCCAACGCATCGCGGCGGGTGATGTCCCTGAAGGAGTAAAAGATAAAACAGTGTTTCAGCTGGACATGGGATCGCTCATCGCCGGTGCAAAATTTCGTGGTGAATTCGAAGAGCGGCTCAAAGCAGTGCTGAAGGAAGTGACCGAATCCGAAGGACGTATCATTCTCTTTATCGACGAATTGCATACTGTCGTCGGCGCGGGCGCAGCCGAAGGTGCGGTCGATGCCGGCAACATGCTCAAACCGCTGCTCGCGCGCGGGGAACTCCGCATGATCGGCGCAACGACAATGGACGAATACCGCAAGTATATCGAAAAAGACAAGGCACTCGAACGCCGCTTCCAACCCGTGCTGATCGAGGAACCCTCGATGGAAGACACCATCTCGATTCTGCGTGGTCTCAAAGAAAAATACGAACTCCATCATGGTGTCCGTATTACCGACGGTGCCATCGTTGCCGCGGCGATGCTCTCACACCGATACATTACGGATCGCTTTCTTCCGGATAAAGCTATCGATCTGATCGACGAATCCGCCGCACGACTGCGCACGGAAATTGATTCGATGCCAGAGGAGATGGACGAGATCGACCGCAGGATCAAACAGCTCGAAATCGAATCAGTGGCACTGAAGAAAGAAGTGGATGAAGCCTCGCGCGAACGTGAGGAGAAAATCGCCAAGGAACTCGCCGACCTCAAGGAACACTACAGTTCGCTGCATGTCCATTGGAAAGCGGAAAAGGAATTGATACAGGAAATCCGCGGAATGAAGGAAGCGCTGGAAGTCACACGCTTCGAGTCAGAAAAAGCCGAACGTGACGGCGATTACAACCGCGCTGCTGAATTGAAATATGGCAAGCTGATCGAACTCGAACGGCGTCAGAACGAACTCAACGAAAAACTCGAGGAGCTGCAAAGCGAAGGCTCACTGCTCAAACAGGAAGTGACCGAAGAAGATATCGCCGATGTGGTGGCGCGATGGACGGGCATTCCCGTTTCGCGTATGCTCGAAAGCGAGCGGGAAAAAATCCTGCAGATGCCGGAACGGCTCCGGCAACGGGTCGTCGGTCAGGAAGAAGCACTCACAGCCGTGTCCGAAGCCGTCTTGCGTTCCCGTGCCGGTATGGGGGACGAACGTCGGCCTATCGGCTCATTTATTTTTCTCGGTCCCACTGGCGTGGGAAAAACCGAGCTGGCACGCGCACTGGCGGAATTTCTTTTCGACGACGAAAACGCTATCGTGCGTATCGACATGTCGGAATACATGGAGCAATTCAATGTCAGCCGGCTGCTGGGAGCGCCCCCCGGTTACGTCGGTTATGAAGAGGGAGGACAGTTGACCGAGGCCGTGCGCCGCAGGCCGTACAGTGTCGTCCTGCTCGATGAAATCGAGAAAGCGCATCCCGAAGTCTTCAATGTACTCCTGCAGGTCCTCGATGACGGACATCTGACCGACAGCAAGGGACATGTGGTGAATTTCAAGAATACCATCATCATCATGACGTCGAATCTGGGCGCGGATACGATTATGGAACGCTTTCGCGATATTGACGAAAGCAGTATGGAGCGCATCTATGAAGACACCCGGCGCGATGTGCTGCTGTTGCTGCGGAAAACACTGCGGCCGGAGTTTCTCAATCGCGTCGACGAAGTGCTGGTATTTCACCCGCTTTCAAAAGGCAGTTTGCACCGTATCGTCGAAGTACAGTTTGAACGGCTGGTGCGTGCGAATCTGCAGCGTAATGGAATGGATGGTGTCATTACGGCGGCAGCAAAGGACTGGCTGGCTGAACAGGGCTACGACCCCGCCTTCGGTGCGCGTCCGCTCAAGCGTCTGATGCTCAAGGAAATCGTCAATGAACTTTCCGGACGCATCGTGCGTGGAGAAATCGAAAAGGGAATGACAATTACTATCGATGCCGATGAGTCGGGACTGACCTTCCAACTCTGACATCTGCCGGATATGCCTCACACTGTGCATGCGTGTCCCGGCCCAGGCCGGGACGTGCCGGTCATCGCAGGCGCGAAGCATCCCCGTCGCCGGTGCCATCAACCCGTGTCAGCCGCGTGTGATTGCTGCCCGCACTAGACGCCCGTAACGCGGAAACCTTTCGAACGAAAATAATCGGCAACGGTGGCCCG
>JAGTUW010000405.1 GCA_018224345.1 Bacteroidota bacterium | reverse complement strand
TGGTATATCATGCATCTGCATGCACCAGGCCTCAATGTGGCCGGTGTCGGTATTCCCGGAACCCCCGGCATCGTCATCGGCAACAATGAACACATCGCCTGGGGCCTGACGAACGTGATGGCCGATGACGCGGATTTCTTTCTCGTCGATGTCAATGAACGGGATTCCACGTACCGCATCGCAGGGCGCAGGCTGCCACTGCAGGTACGCACGGATTCGATTATTGTCCGTGATGCCCCGCCGGAAGTCATACAGGTGCGCAACACCATTCACGGACCAATCATCACTGATGTCTACCCGCAAAAAGATGTCATACGAAAACCACATCGTTTCGCCTCCCTTCCCGCTGTCTGCCTGCGCTGGGCGGGTCAGGATGCAAGTGATGAAATTCTCGCACTCTATCGGTTGAATCAGGCGAGGAAATGGGACGACGTCCTGACCGCCTTCTCGACTTTTGGTGTACCGGCACAGAACCTTCTCTATGGAGACACGCAGGGTAATATCGGTTTCACATCCGTGGGACGAATCCCGCTCCGGGAAAACGGGGTGTCACCCCAACTGCCGAATGACGGGTCGGCACGCCCGGCGCCCTGGCGTGGTTATGTACCCTATGAAGATCTCCCGCGCAGCTACAATCCGCCGGGCAATGTACTGGCCACCGCCAACAACCGGATCGCCGTATCCACCCCGTATCATATTTCTTCGCTCTGGGAAGGCGACGGCCGCATACGAAGAATACAGCAGATGCTCAGAGAGCAGCCCCGCTTCACCGCAGATGATTTCATGCTCATGCAGATGGACGTCCTTTCGGTGAGTGCCGATACCATCCGTACCGCCATGGTGGAGGCGTTGCGTTCCTGGCCGACGCGACCGGTACTGATGACGCGGGTGATGAACCTGCTCGATCACTGGGATTGCCGCATGCCTGTGTCATCGGTCGAAGCAGCAATTTTCAACGTCGCCTACGTGCGACTGCTGCACAATACCTTCGAAGATGAAATGGACAGCACGTTGTTTCACAACTACGTCTTTCTTTCCAATATCCCGACGCGTGTTCTGCCCCGCCTGCTCGCCGATACCGCGACAACGATATTCGACGACGTCCGCACCGCCCGCAGGGAAACCCGGCAGCATGTCCTTATCAAAAGTCTCACAGAGGCGGTAACGGAACTGCGTTCGCGCTTCGGTCCCGACATGCGCAGCTGGCACTGGGGCAAGCTGCATCGCCTCACCTTCAGACACCTGCTCGGGAGCGTCACCCCCCTCGACCTGGCCTTCAACGTCGGTCCCTTCGAGTCAGGCGGCAACAATACGACAGTCAACAACGCTGAATTCAGTTTCAACACACCTTTTGACGTATCCGTCGGGCCGTCGATGCGTTTCATCGCTGATCTCGGTTCGCCGGATTCGAGTTATATTATTCTGCCGACAGGGCAGTCGGGGCAAGTGTTCAGCGAGCACTATGCCGATCACACTGCACTCTGGCAGAGCGGTAGCCTGCATCGTCTCATCATCAATCCGCGTACCATTCGCAACGCGCCATGGAAACGCCTCGTGCTGAGACCGTGAAGTCTTCTCTGCTGTGATCTTCCCCGGCCATGTATTCTTTCAACACTGTCACCTGACGGAGCACGTATGAACAATCATGGGCATGCAAGTATGTTTTCCGCCACGCTCGAAGACAAGCTCGGCAGCGCCCGGCATGTCGCTGTGCTCACCGGCGCCGGTGTTTCTGCCGAGAGCGGGGTGCCGACATTCCGTACCGGCGGCGAAGGCCTGTGGGCGCGCTACAATCCCACGGAACTTGCGACCTTCGAAGCCTTCTCGCGGGATCCGGATCTGGTATGGCGCTGGTATTCCTGGAGACGGGGTATTATTCGCGGCGTCAAGCCGAACCCCGGCCACTACGCCCTGGCGGAAGCCGAGACACTGTTCCCGCGTTTTTCTCTCATCACGCAGAATGTCGATAATCTGCATCGCCGGGCCGGCAGCACCGACGTACATGAGTTGCACGGCAACATTGAACGCAGCCGCTGCCTGGACTGCGGCCTGTTCTTCGTCGAAGACGAGGCGCCGCCGTCCGAACATGTACTCCACTGTACCTGCGGCGGTATGATTCGTCCCGACGTGGTCTGGTTTGGTGAGATTCTACCGGAAACGGAACTACTCTTCGCCCAGACGGAGGCACAACGATGCGATCTCTTCCTGACGGTGGGGACTTCGGGCCTGGTCTATCCCGCCGCAGCGCTGCCACTTATCGCAAAACAGAGCGGGGCCTATGTCGTGGAAATCAATCCCGAACCTTCAGCCATCGCCAGGGAACTCGATGAATGCATCTCCGGGGCATCCGGTGCCATTCTTCCCCTCCTGATCGATACAGCGAGGCGGCTGCGCACATCGGCATAATAACCCCGGCAGAGCGACCGGCCTTGCTTCAACATTACCACATACAGAGCCGACATGACAAAGAGGCATCAACAACAATGACAACCAGACGCGCAAAAATCATCTGCACGATCGGACCAGCATCCAGTGATCGCGAGACGCTCGGCGCATTGCTCAAGGCCGGCATGGATATCGCCCGCCTGAATTTTTCGCACGGCACGCATGAAGAACATGCCGAGACAATACGCCGGATTCGGGAAATAGCGAACGCAGAACACAAACCCATCGCCATTCTTCAGGATCTTCAGGGTCCGAAAATCCGTATCGGCAGCGTCGGCGACGCTGGGGTGGAATTACAGGACGGCGCGACCTTCGTTATTACTACGGAGGATATCGGGCAGGGCGACAACGAACGGGTCTCCACATCCTACAGCGAACTGCCGGACGACGTGCGGGAGGGACAAACAATACTGCTTGATGACGGGTACATTGAACTGCGCATCGAGGAAGTACGATCATCGGAACTGCGGACACGCGTTGTAAAGGGCGGCAGACTGCACAGCAACAAAGGGCTGATCGTGCCCGGCGCAAACATCTCGGCGCCACCATTGAGTCCGAAAGACATCGATGATTTGCGTTTCGGTCTCAACGCGGGTGTCGATGCGGTGGCATTGTCTTTCGTACGGTCGGAGCGGGACGTCCTCGAACTCAAAACCACGATGAAGCTGCTTGGCCGTTGTGTTCCTATCATCGCAAAGATCGAGCGTTATGAAGGATACAGCGATATTGAGGACATCATCGAGGAGTCTGACGGCATCATGGTCGCCCGTGGAGATCTCGGTGTGGAAATGCCGGCTGAGCAGGTCCCTGTATTACAGAAACACATCATTCAACGCTGTAATTTTTTCGGCAAACCCGTGATCACCGCCACACAGATGCTCGAATCGATGATCAAACAGCCGCGGCCCACACGTGCCGAAGCCAGTGACGTCGCCAACGCCGTACTCGACGGCAGTGACTGCGTGATGCTCAGCGCGGAAACCAGCGTAGGCTCCTATCCCGTCGAGGCGGTACAGTATATGGACCGCGTGGTCCGGGCCATCGAAGAGGGCAGGCTTTCCGGTGTCAAGCACGCACCCGATCTGCGACGGACATGGAATGTGCCCGAGGACACAGGATTGAATGTCGCCGATGCCATCGGACGCGCGAGTTGCGTGATTGCCGAACAGATCAAGGCCGGGGCCATCATTTCACTGACACGATCAGGTGGAACCGCGCGGGTCATCGCGAAATATCGTCCGCAAACTCCGATTATTGCTCTTACGGACAATGAGGAAGTCATGCGGCGACTCGCCTTTACCTGGGGTGTCACTCCTCTGTTGACCCCGCCGTTCATAGACGTACAGGAGCATCTCGAAGTCCTGCGTGAACATATTCTCGGAAGCGGCCTCGTGGAGAAAGGACGGTTGGTCGTGTATTCGGGTGGAAATCCCTTGCAGAAGAGCGTCTCAACGAATATGTTGGAAGTACACAGTCTCTAACGTCCGGAAGTACACCATGCGAAATATACGCCTGACCCTGTTCACATTTCTGTTGTTGAGCCTTCATGTACCGGTTCCGGTGGCAGGCCAACTGTTCGTTGAAGAAATCCTGGTCTTCGCTCTCGACACCATCCCGAAGCAGACAAGTGTACTGGAGCGCGATAAAAACTACGATATCATCTGTAGTGGGACCTTTTCATTCTGGCGCAACGCACAGGGAGACAGTGTCGGTCTTGTCGATGCGGCCTTCTACCGCGATATTCCGCCAGGGGAATTCGGTTTTCCCGGTCTTTCCACTTCCGGAACGAATGGTTTTCTGCTCAATGGACAGCCCATATCCGGGCGTATTGTCCCCCCTGGGCCCGACGCGACACACAGGTATCGCGTCCCCTTCCTCGGCCTCGGAGTCCCTGCGACATTGTATATCGAGGACCGGCCGCCATTCTCCATCGACCGTCATGCCGACAACACCGGCGCCATTCGTGTCCGCATATACAACGTGTCGCCGGAGATCGACATAGATTCCTCGCTCATTGATTTCGGTGAAGTGGAATTGGGAGATTTCCGTGACACCGTCGTGGTATTCGAGAACATCGGTTATGGTCCTCTGCGACTGCACTCCCCGATGCTCGGAGGGACGGACCCCGGCGAATTCGCCTACATAGGTGATGATGCCTTCATCCTGCAGCCGGGTGAACGCGACAGTTTCACCATACGCTTCGCGCCGACGAGTGTATTTGAAAAAAACGCCTTTCTCGAACTCAACAGCAACGACAGCGATTCGCGCGTCATTCGCATTCCGTTGACCGGTATCGGTGTGACGACACTGGAAGCCGGTGTTTCCAATACGCTCCGCGCCCAGGCACAGGAGCAGAACCTGCTTCCGATCACCTTGTTCAGCAATCGTGAAGGGTCGAATACTACGGCGTACTCGTTCGAACTCGAATATGATCGCGGACTGCTGTTGCCCGTCGATGTGGTGACTGCGGGGACACTCAGCGCCACCTTTGATGTGACGATGACCGTCCTTTCTCCCGGACGCCTGCGCATCACCGCGACGGGTGGGGAAGCGCTGCACGGAACCGGGACGCTGTTGTTCCTGCGCGCCTGGGCGGTGTGGGAGCAGCCGGCGATGAGTGCGCTTGACATGCACGATCTCGTCTTCAACATCGGCAATCCCCGTGCCCGCATGGTCGATGGCAGCGTCGCCATCGACAGTATCTGCAATCAGTATCTGAAAAACGTGTCCTTCGCAGCTCCGCCCATTCTCCGGCGGAATCATCCCAACCCGTTCAATCCATCCACGCGTATCGCCTTCTCGCTGCCCGTCGAAACAGAGATCCGGCTCGATGTCTACGATGTTTCCGGCGCGCATGTCACCACGCTTGCACAGGGGTGGTACGCAGCCGGGGAGCATGCGGTGGATTTTCGTGCTGCGGGCCTCCCCAGCGGTCTGTATTTCTACCGCCTCCGCAGCGATGCACACGCGCTTACACGCAGTATGCTATTGCTGCGTTGAACCCACCCGTTGCGGGTAGCCATTGAAGAAAAACCACGAACGCACCAAAACACGAATCAGAGCACGAAAAGGGTTTCAGATCGTTCCTTATTCAACAATGAGCGTTTCGAACACCTTTTCGCGCTGTCTATATGTGATTTAGTAATTTTTTGTGATTTTGTGGTTTTTTCTTCTTTCAACTATTTGACACAATGGCACGACGTACAAAGTCAGACCCACAACCGACCGAAGCACAACGGCATGTTGCCAGATATTCGTATCTTGGTATCTGACTTCCATGTTGCGAACGCGGAGGCGGACGCAGCAATTCGACAACAACATGGAGACGGAGATTCATGTCTCTCGCATCACAAATGATGGACTTCTTTCGGCGCAGATCGAAAGCGGTACTTGGCGGCGGGGAGAAAGCCATTGAAAAACAGGTTGCCATGGGCAAGCTCACGGCCAGGGAACGCATCACGACATTGCTGGACGCCGAGTCTTTCCACGAATATGACCTGTTCGTCGAGCACAAGTGCAGCGATTTCAATATGGACAAGAAGCAGCTCCCCGCCGACGGTGTGATTACAGGTACGGGAAAGATCTCGGGCTTCCCTGTATGCATTTTCGCACAGGACTTCACTGTTGCGGGTGGATCCCTGGGGCTGATGCATGCCCGAAAAATCACGAAAATCATGGATCATGCCATGAAACTCGGGTTGCCGTTGATTGGCATCAACGACTCGGGGGGGGCGCGCATACAGGAAGGTGTCAACTCTCTTGCTGGATACGGAGAGATATTCTTTCGTAACACGCAGGCCTCAGGTGTCATCCCGCAGATTTCGGTCATCCTCGGTCCCTGCGCTGGCGGCGCGGTGTATTCCCCGGCATTGACGGACTTCGTATTCGTGGTCGACAAAATATCAAAAATGTTCATTACCGGGCCCGAAGTCATCAAGACCGTCCTTGGCGAAGAAATCTCCATGGAGGAACTTGGTGGCGCGCGTGTACACACGGAGACAACGGGGAACGCACATTTTTTTGCAAACAGTGAAATCGAGTGTTTCGAACAGATAAAAAAGCTCGTCACCTTCATTCCCTGGAACAACAAAAAGAAGCCGGATGCCTTTCCGCCCATGCCTCCACGGGCCGATTTCGACGTTGAGACCATCGTGCCGCTGAATCCCCGCGAACCTTATGACGTACGCACGCTGATTCGCGCCCTCTGTGACGATTCTGATTTCTTCGAAGTGCAGGAACTCTGGGCGGCGAATATCGTGATCGGGTTCGCCCGTCTCAACGGGGAGACTATCGGTATCGTGGGGAATCAGCCGTTGGTGCTTGCCGGGGTGCTGGATGTGGACAGCTCGGACAAGGCCGCACGCTTTATCCGTTTCTGCGATGCATTCAATATTCCCCTCGTCACGCTTGTCGACCTTCCGGGATATCTGCCCGGCATCGACCAGGAACACGCGGGTGTAATACGACACGGGGCAAAGATTCTCTATGCCTACAGCGAGGCGACCGTGCCGAAAGTCACCGTGATCCTGCGCAAAGCGTATGGCGGCGGTTACATCGCCATGTGCTCACGGCATCTCGGAGCTGATTTTGTCTTCGCCTGGCCGCAGGCTGAGATCGCTGTAATGGGGCCCGAAGGCGCGGCCAACATCATTTTTCGTAACGAAATCGCCACTGCCGACGACCCGGATGCCATGAGGCAGGCGAAAGTGCAGGAATACACCGATAAATTTGCCAATCCCTATATCGCTGCTGCCAACGGACATGTCGACGCGGTGATCGGACCGCATGAAACCCGCGAGTTTCTCATTCATGCAATAGAAATATCAAAAGACAAACAGGAAACACGTCCACCGAAAAAACACGGTATCCCGCCGTTCTGAATCATCATGGAAGAAAAAGAAGAATTCACGACATTCCTCATCGACGATTCCCGGTATCAGACCAGGATCACGAAGAAATTCGCCAACCGCACTGCATTCGAGAAGCCTGATCCGAAACAGCTTCGCGCCTTCATCCCCGGAGTGATTCAGAATATTCTCGTGCAGCCCGGACAGACCGTGCGCCGCGGTGATAGTCTCCTGATACTCGAGGCCATGAAAATGCGCAACGACGTCACTGCACAGGTCGACGGAAAAATTAAAAGCATACACGTCAATAATAATGAACGGGTAGTGAAAAAACATTTGCTTATCGAGTTCGAATGATGTATATTTGATCTCCCTCCCTCCCCCCATGGGTCGACCGCTAATGTGCGGTTGGCCCATTTTTTTTGCGTTTTCAGCGTCTCCATGGCGATCACCCCTTCCGGCTGCGTCACTTCATCGCAGCCCCTCCCCTGCGCTCTGTTCTGAAGAGATCAGCAGAGGGAAGCACATGTTTTCTTGTTCCATGAAAAAAATTGAAAAATGCTTGCGCCGCTCATGTGCAATTCGTATATTTGATCTCCCTCCCTCCCCCCATGGGTCGACCGCTAATGTGCGGTTGGCCCATTTTTTTTGTTGGAACGCTGTTTTCTTGTTGGAACTGATTTCCAACGCTGCCTTCTGTCACGGGAACCCCGGGAAGTAACAATCATTCGCCAGACTATCTCTCATGATCGCCATGCTCTGATGACTCGCTCAATATGGCAGGGTTGCCACATCTCCGCGGGTTGCGTCGAAACTCCCTTCACTCCTTTCGATGACAGGTGGCCGTTCCACCGCAGCAGATGCCGGGAAAGAAAACGCAGTGATGACGAAAAGAGACACAAGAAGAACAATGCAAATGCGTGTGCGGAACATGATATCAGCCCTATTGTTGACAATCTTTATCCTTGATACGACAGAGGACACTGCCGGACAAGTGACAGCGACTGCATTCCCTGTGTTCTTGCATCTTTCTCATCAATCCCGCATTTTGGGGTGGTGTTGCATACCATCAGGTTGTTGTCATGAAGTCCTGCTGTCACTCATATTCCAGGTATTTCCGTCCCCATGGCGCCACCATGATGCACAAGCCGTTGCTGCTTGTACTGCTCCTGATGCTGGCGGTCTCATGTTCTGAAGAAAACGGTCCTGTCTCACCACCGATCAATCCCGGTATCAGCGAGATAGAGTCCCGCGTCCATCAGCTCATCAACCAGTATCGCGTCGAAGAAGGTTTAACACCTTTGACGCGCAGTGACATCATCACGATGCAGGCACGCGCGCACAGTAACGACATCGCCGACGGCAGCGTGCCGTTCAGCCACGATGGCTTCGAGCAGCGCGTCGAGACGATCAAGGCGGAAATCGCCATCGCCGGCGCAGCGGAAAACGTCGCAATGAACAGCGGATACTCCGACCCGGCCAGTATTTCTGTGGAAAAATGGATCGAGAGCGACACACACCGCACAAATATCGAAGGAAACTACGACCTCACGGGCATCGGTGTCGCACAAGCGGCGTCGGGCGCGTACTACCTGACACAGATCTTCGTAAAAACACGATAGGGAGCTACCGCCATCAGTGCGGCGAACGTCGCGGGGCATAACGGGCGTGTCGCGTTTGTCAGGCAGGGATGGAGACACATCCGATCCGGTCCAAACAGATAACGAAAGAGGGGCTGACCGGTGTCGCCCCTCTTTTCCTCTGGTATTGCCAGTATTTGCTGTGCCGAAACTCCGTGCTACCTCCCTCTTCGTACCCGGCAGCAGTTTGCCGGGCTGCTACACGCTTGCTGTTGTGGCGCGTTTCTGTCCGTGGACCTCAAGTTTCAGCGCTTTGGCGACAGTGACACCGATCATGGCCGGGCTTTCGACTACATGGATGCCGGCTTTCTTCATCGCTTTCATTTTGTCGGCAGCCGTGCCTTTCCCGCCTGCAATGATGGCGCCGGCATGTCCCATACGACGTCCCGGCGGAGCAGTGCGCCCGGCGATGAAACCGATCACCGGTTTTTCCATATTTTTCCGTACCCAGGCGGCTGCTTCCTCCTCCGCTGAGCCACCGATTTCACCGATCATGACGACGGCGTCCGTGTCCGCATCCGCGTTGAACAGCTGCAATGCATCGATAAATTGTGTGCCGATAACCGGATCACCTCCGATACCGATACAGGTTGACTGCCCGATACCGAGCGAAGTCAGCTGATTGACCGCTTCATACGTCAGCGTGCCACTGCGGGATATGACGCCGACATTTCCCTTTTTATGAATGAAACCCGGCATGATACCGACTTTCGCAAGTCCGGGAGAGATAATACCCGGGCAGTTCGGTCCGATCAGACGCACACCGCGTTGCGTGACGAACTCATAGACACGCACCATATCGCGCGTGGGGAGCCCTTCGGTAATACAGACGATAAGCGCGATATCCGATGCCGCCGCCTCCATGATCGCGTCCGCCGCAGCAAAGGGGGGAACGAAAATCACCGATACATTTGCCCGTGTCGCGTTCACTGCCTCGCGGACGGTATTGAACACAGGGACGCCGAGATGTTTGCTCCCACCTTTCCCCGGGGTCACTCCCCCGACGACCTTCGTTCCGTAATCGATCATCTGGGTAGCATGAAATGTCCCTTCCGAGCCAGTGATGCCTTGCACAATGACCCGACTTTTCTTGTCAACTAATACGCTCATACTGTTTCTCCACGCGCTGGGATGGACGAAAGGTGATGGAAAAAATCAAGATTTTTTAAAGTAGCGATTTCGTTTTGACCAAACAACCCTCCGTCCCTTTGCGGGATTTCGCTATGTTATAGGATGTGGTCACCATGGCGGTGTCCGCAGGCGGTGTCCGCAGGCGGTCATCTGCCCATCTGTTTCAGAGCGATGGCAGGAGCGGTGATTCCGGGCAGTCAAGGATTATAAGAAACGGAGCAGTTTCAATGGATGCAATGCGAAAAGAAATGTTGAGAATTCTCGGGTATTCCGGCAAAGCAGTCGATGTGCTCGAAGCCGAACTCCATTATGGCGAAATCGGGAATGCGACCCTGCAGGCGAAGCATCAGGCGGGATGCGGTGATGTTCTCATTCTCGATCTGCGCATCGAAGACGCAGTAATCCGCGATGCGGCCTTTCGTTTTGTAGGGTGTTCGGGGATTCAGGCCTCGGCCTCGGCAATGACAGAGCTGATCATTGGCATGACGGTCGACGAGGCGGAAAAGCTCACCATGCAGGATATCATCGCCTGGCTGGATGGAATTCCGGAGAATAAATATGAATGTGCCGAGGCGGCGGAAAAGACATTGCGCACGGCGCTGGCAGAGTATCGTCAGACTCACGCGGAAAGTGGGGACTGATACGCCACACATGCAAGGTGGTCGCACATGCTTGAAAGCGGGAAACGCCCGGCGGTACTGTCACAATCGGTTGCTACGAACGAAACGAATTGCGTCAGAACGTCAGGGTAATGGTCAACGCCGTAACGGCACCGATCAGGCTCTGGGCGACAAGCGTATTGCCGGCGATCGGTT
>JAGTUW010000404.1 GCA_018224345.1 Bacteroidota bacterium | reverse complement strand
GCGGTGTGATCGGCATCATCAGGCGTGCAAACGAAACGGGCACAGTATACACTTCCACTTTCGAATTACGTATCGGTTTCGGAGTACTGCTATGGTGAACACTGCAAATATATCGCATCCCAGCAATGCCATTGACTGGTTGCCGGCAATTCTTTTCCTTTTCCTGGCCGTTTCTCTGGCAGCATGCAGCGACAGCGTTGGGCCGGCGCCGGTCGATGATTTCATATCCGCGGAATACGTATTGTTCTCAGCGCAGAGCCCGGCACTTGAATACCTGCGTGAAGAACAGGGAAGCGTTGAGCAGCATATCCTGCGCTTTTCAAGCGGTACGATCACCGATCACCGGCTGAACGCGGCCGGTGACCCGATCGGTGAAACGCAGCTTACGTACGATGTATCCAGCGGAGCTTTGCGTCTGATCGGATGCGGACCGGGCAGCATTTTTCATGTTCCGACGAACATGCGATTCGAGGATCGCATTACCACAACACCGGGACCGGAAGTGCGGGCAGAATGCTGGCTGACTCTCGACGCAGGCACGATCCTCGCCGGGGATGCGAACGGCGGGTTGTACCGTTATCGCATGGAGTCAAATGAATGGACCGGGGAGAACGTGCCTTGGGACAGCCGTGTCACAGCCATGGATCTCGACAGCACCGCGAGTCCACGACAGCTGTATGTCGCGACCGCAACCGACGGTGTGTTCACAAAAACAGAAGGTGACAGCAACTGGCTCTCGCTGAATGCTCCGGCCGGCTTTGTCGCGGATGTGGATGCCGACATCGATGGCACGGTATTCGCTGTCATCGACAAGCAACTGTATGTCCGTCGCGCTCCCTCCTACGACTGGGCGCCGTTTTCCATCCCTTCAATTGCCGGCGGCGTGAACAGGATTTCCATCCTGCAGGTCAGCAGTTCCGAATCCATTCTGTTTATTGCCCGGGAGTCAGGCGGACTGGCGCAGGTATACCTGCTGTCTTCTCATCCTCAGTTTTATATGATCGTGCGCTACAATTCTGAATCGATGATCGACGTGCGGTCTTCTCCGAACTCCCCATACGCTGCCGTCGTCGCTGCGAATCCACCGGTGGTATATGTCGCACCGCAGGGCATGGATCTCTGGGCCGTCGTTCCCGTCACAATCAGTGATCCGCTGACGGCGATCTGCCAGTCCGATCGCAGCGGTACGGTTCTGATCGGGAGCGAAAACGGTGTCTCCCGCTTCGATGGATCTCCGACGCAGCAAAGCGGACTGCAGGGCGAACACGTGCTCTCGCTTCATTACGGTCCGGATGGCGCATTCTACTGCGGTACGCGCAGCGGGACGTACCGATCCGCAAACGACGGAATAAACTGGACGCGTATCGACAGGGGCAGCGTGATCGTGCGCGAAACGACCGGTCTCACGTTGCTTCCGCAAACGTGTTCGGTAGGCTCCTCCTGGGACGCCGGGAGCATGATCATTGACGGCAACGGTCCGCTGCTACTCACCGGCAGGGTTCTCGAGCATTTCGATGAACTCATCCTTCCGGACGCCCAAGGCCGTTTCGATGACGTGCTCGTCGTTCGATATGCGCGGGAGCTCCCCGACGGCAGCCGCGTCGACGGTGCTTATTTCTGGACAGCGTATTACGCACGGGCCAGGGGATTGGTGTACATCGAGGAATCGATGACGGGTGATGTTCACGCAAGCGTTCGTCACCTCGTTCCATAACATCTTTCCCGGACCCCTGCTTCGACAACCAGCGGGACAATCGTCACAGAGCGTTCCGCGGAACGCTCTTTCCATTTGTGGATACTTGCGTCTGAATTATTTGTGGATACTTGCGTCTGAATTGTCGAATCGCTTTTTTGTTTCATGAAGCAAATGTGAAACATCGGGAGATCATCAGACATGGAACATGTGAAGATCGCAGGAATCGAAACGGAAGCAACACGCGTCGGACTCGGCACCTGGGCCATCGGCGGGTGGATGTGGGGCAGCACGGAAGCATCGGATGCCGAGAAGACCATTCGCAGCGCCATCGACCGCGGCGTCACGCTGATTGACACGGCGCCGATATACGGAAAAGGACGCAGTGAGGAAATCGTGGGGAAGGCGGTTGCCGACAGCGGGAAGCGTGAACAACTCGTTATCGCAACAAAAGTCGGACTGGATTGGGATGACGGGATTCAACGTGACAGTTCCCCGGCCCGGATCCGCAAGGAAATCGAGGATTCGCTGCGGCGCCTGAAAACGGATGTCATCGATCTGTATCAGGTACACTGGCCCGATGCCTCGGTTCCCTTCCAGAAGACGGCAGAAGAACTCGAGAAACTGCGCGCCGAGGGCAAAATCCGCGCGATCGGTGTAAGCAACTACGATCCGGAACAGATGGATGCATTTCGTGAAGGCGCAGCGCTCACCACACTGCAGCCGCCGTACAACCTCTTCGAGCGCGGCATGGAACAGCAGCATCTTCCATACTGCAAAAAACAGGACATCACCATCCTCAGCTACGGCGCGCTTTGCCGCGGACTGCTCAGCGGCAAGATGAAACCCGATACGACCTTTCCGAAAGGAGATCTGCGCCGAAACGATCCGAAATACCAGCAGCCACGATTCGGGCAATACCTGAACACCGTGCAGCGAATTGACGCACTCGCACGCGAACGATACAACGTCTCCGTTCTGGAATTCGCCGTTCGATGGATCCTTGACAAAGGCATCGACATCGCCCTGTGGGGCGCACGCAGGCCAGATCAGCTTGATCCGCTGGAAAATATCTGGGGCTGGAACATTGACGCAGACACGATGTCCGATATCGACCGCATTCTTGCCGAAGGTATTGCAGAACCGGTTGGACCGGAGTTCATGGCTCCGCCGGAGAATGCGCCGCTCTGATGACAGACGGCATCACTGCCCGGTCATTCTCATGTGTCCGGGCAGTTCGGCAATGGTCTCGATTTATCCTTCTCATCTGACCGCATCACCTGTCAGCGAGACAGCACTGCCTTACTGCTCTGTCTCTGCAAGACACTCCGGCACCATTGAATACCGATGCCGTTGCGATCTTCCACCGGAATGCGGGACGGAAGCAGAATGTCATTTCCTGGATTTGTGATCAGGGTATCGAAGCAGCAGCATGCAGGGAATCGCGCCGAGGGAGAGCGCTGCCGATATGTAGAAGGTCTCGCGCAGACCGAAGATATCCCCGGCCACTCCCACAAGCTGCACGCCGAGCGCGGCGAGAAGGAAGCTGATTCCCATGTACACTCCGTTGAGAAACACGGGACGCTCGGATTCCTGGTCCTGAACCAGTGCCAGCATCACGGGACCGGGCGCGAAGAGTGACAACCCCAGCAGGATGAGAGCGGCCACTGCAGGGAATCCTTCGAGGGAGAGAAACAGCCAGAGCATTGCAGGACTGAGAACGGCGGAGGCAAGCAGAGTCGGTTTCCGTCCGATGCGATCGGAGAAACCGCCGGCCAGGAATGTTCCTGCTGCTCCGGAAAGCTGCAGGATGGAAAGATAGGCGCCGCCTTTCCATACCGAATCGCCGGCCGCGGTCATCAGCGTAGGCAGAAATGCCGTCAGCGCAGATTTCAGAAGCGAGAGAAAAAGCAGCATACCGCCTGTAAGGATCAGGAAACGGCGGTGTGCGAGAAACGTCTTGCCGATGCGCATTTTTTCCTTTCCCCCGCTGAACTGATCCGAGATGCGGATGCGATGGAACTGGAAATACAGAACCACCGATGCAGCAATTCCAAACGGCATCAGCCGCCACGTTCCCTCGAGTCCCCACACGGACACTGCACCGAGAATCACCAGCGGACCGATCGTTCGAGCCAGTTCACCACCCAGCATGTAGAAGCTCATACCCCCGCCGGTCTTGTCGCCGGCAACGCGCTTGATCATGACGGGTGAAGGGACATGAAACAGCGCAGCGCTGAATCCCATAACAAGCAGCAGCAATACCAGGACGACATAGTGTGGCGCAATCCCCAGGAGACTCATGGCCACGGCGGTCAATCCCGGAGAAACGATGACGAAATACCGCGCGCTGACGCGCTCCGCAATCATGCCGATGACGGGATTGAACAGCGAGGGGAGACGCTGGAACATCGAAAGCGAACCCGCGAGGCCGTAGGAAAGTCCCAGTTTTTCTATCAGCAACGGAAGAATCGGAGCGAGGAAGGAGGAGTAGATATCGTGCACCATGTGCGCGATCGATATCAACAGGACTTTCTTCGTGTGGAACTGCGGCACCGCAATGCCATCCTGCATCTGCGCTTCCTTGACTTCTGCCTGGCTCATATCCCAATATCGGTTTTTTTCAGTTGTATGTGGAATGTGAGAAAGCACAGAAAAACAATAAAATGTGAGCAACCACCCCGCTGTCGCTTTGCTCCTCCGGGGCAAGCGACGGGCAAGAAGGACAAGAAGGGCTTTTTCGAG
>JAGTUW010000403.1 GCA_018224345.1 Bacteroidota bacterium | reverse complement strand
TCCTGCGGAGGTCGAATGTGTGATGCTTCAAAGGGCGGACATGGATGTCCGCCCTCCGTTATGGGGGAGGAAATTTCGTCCTGCGGAGGTCGAATGTGTGAAGCTTCAAAGGGCGGACATGGATGTCCGCCCTCCGTTATGGGGGAGGAAATTTCGTCCTGCGGATGTCGAATGTGTGAAGCTTCAAAGGGCGGACATGGATGTCCGCCCTCCGTTATCGGAGGAACAATCCTCTGTGCTCTCTGTGAACACTGTGGTGCCATTCTTCAGACACACGCACTCCCGGCATTCAATAGATTTCCTCCGGCCAGTCGTCGCGGAGGAGTTCACGGATTTGTCTGCGCAGTATTTCAACTTCGGTCAGGTATTCCTCCTTCTCTGCGGCGGCACAGCTTCGACTCTGGAATTTGCGGAAGGCCAGCAATGTCGCGAGATGGATATAACGTTTGCGGTCCACGGACGGAGAAAGCCAGCCCATCAGTTTGCGTTTGTTCGTGTACGGCAGATACTGCAGATGCGTTGCTGGCAACAATCCCTGCTCGGCCTCGTCGGTGAGTTCACGAACCAGCAGGCGATTCTCGGCGAGCAGAGCGAGCTGCATGACAATAAGAATGACGATCACGCTGAGTATGATGAACAGTGCACCGATTCCGGCAGCAGCGGGATTGTTGATCGTGACGGAGTAATTCCAGAACGAATGCATGCCGATGGCGAGCGCCATCCCCAAAACACGCAGGGGAAGACGCAGAGACGGCCGGCCGAATTTTGTCAAACCCATGAACGCACCGAATACGCCTGTGGCCATTGCGTGCATGACAGCGGTGAACAGTGTCCGGATAACGACGAGAAACACCCATTCCCCCGCCGTTGCCGCACCGATGAAATAGAAAAAATTCTCTGTCATCCCGAAGCCCAGGCCGATCGCCATACCGTACACTACCCCGTCGGTGATATTGTCAAACCGGCGGTCTCGTACCGTCCAGAAAAGAAACAGACCTTTGGCAAGTTCCTCCACTATGGGAGCGACGAAGACCGCATCATGAAAGGGCAAGGTCCCCAATGAATCCGATGCAACGATACTGAAGAAAATGCCGAGAGCAATGGCCCCCAGAGCCCCCCAGGCGAAATTCAGCGAAAGCAGACTGACAGGTTCACGATCATAACGATCGAGCAACCATATTCCCCAGAGATAGAGAAGAATGGGAATGAGCGCGAATACCAGGGAGGCAACAGCAAGCATGGGCAACTCCGGATGCGACACGGATATGAAGGAACAACGGATTGTCGAACCGTAAGATACGGATCATCCTCCATTTTGCCGACCGTTTCCCTGCTGGGGACGTGATAGACGCACGCGAAGCACACGACGATCCTCGGCTTCGAGGATATCCACCGTGGTCTGGCCGTACAGTATGCTTTCCCCGACGGCAGGAATACGGCCGAACTGTTTGGTGACAAAACCACCGATGGTATCGTAATCTTCACTCTCCGGTATGCTGAACGGAGCAAACGCGTTGAAATCCGAAATATTCACTATCGCGGCCACCTCGATCGCACCGTCGCGCAGCATCGAAAACGGCGCTTCCTCTTCATCATATTCATCCCGAATCTCTCCCACAATCTCTTCGAGAATATCCTCCATCGTAATAATGCCTTCAGTCCCGCCGAATTCATCGACGACAATGGCCATGTGCAGACGCTTGAGCTGGAATTCCCGCAGTAATTCAGAAATGGGCTTGGTCTCGGGTACGATGAATGCCGGCCGGACGATATCCTCCAGAATGATCAGCTTCGGGTGCTCGATGATGCTGAGCATGTCCTTGGCATAGAGCACACCGAGAATATTGTCAAGGGATTCCTCGTACACCGGAAGACGTGTGAACCCTTCTTCGAGAATCAGCGCGAGAATTTCCGTGGGCGTCATGTGGATGTCCACACCGACGATGTCCGTCCGCGGAATCATGATCTCCCGTGCGGTGGTCTCGGTGAACTGGAGAATACTGCCGATCAGTTCGTGTTCGGTGCTGTCGAGCAGACCCGTTTTCGCACCCACCTCCAGAATATCCTTGAGATTCTCCTCGGTAGTCACCGTTTCCCGGAAACTCGCGGCTCCGCGAAACGGGCGCAACAACAGGTTCGCAATGCCGGTGAGCATGCGCTGGGGCAAGTCGAGTACTCGTACCAGCAAATGCATCCCTCCGGTCATCCGCAACACAAGTGGGTCGGCATAACGTTCGCCAAAGGATTTCGCGAACAAATGAATGACGATCAGAAACACCCCGGTGAGCAGGAGGGCAATGAAAGCAAAACCGACAGGTTGGAGAAGATTGAAAAGCCAGGCCTGTTTGGCCAGACCGGCGAGATCCGTTGCCCAGTCACCTACATACGGGGTAATGATGAAACTGGAAAAAATAATGAGAAAGAGCGTCGCAACCTGTGTGGCTCCCTGTACGCTCTCATCACGATCCTTCAACCGCAACGCCCGGACGGCTTTTGGGTCTTCGAGGTCCGCCAGTGTCTCAAGACGACTTCGCGAAGCGGAAATGATGGCGAACTCCCCGATGGCAACGAACGTTGCGGCGAGGAGCGCAAACAGAAAAAGAAGGGCGTCAAAAAGTGGGTCGCCGGTCATGATGGAAACACTCCATCTGACCGGGACATGCGTTCGGTCCGGGCAGGGTAAGGATCGGGGTTGTTACTCGGAGGCTCCATGATCTTTCGGTTTCTCACGCGAAGGAGACACCACATCTCCGGCGCACGTGCCGTTCACTCAGAAAGGAACGGCAGTACCGAATACTATCCCAGACTCTGAATGAATTTCGCGAGCTTGGCTTTCTTCTGTGCCGCCAGATTGCGATGAATGATTCCCTTCGTCGCAAGGCGATCGAGAATGGACGTGACCTTGCGGTATTTCTCCTCCGCGGTCGGTTTGTCCGTCGTCTCGCGAAGATCCTTCAACGCATTTTTCATGCGTGTCTTGTTCATCTTGTTGTAAGCGCGACGCTTTTCAGAGGTGCGTACACGTTTTTCCGCGGATTTGTGCTGAGGCATGGTTCTCCTGTGATACAGAAAAAAACGAACTTAAATATAGCTCGTTTCCGGGTATGATGCAAGAGGAGATGAAGATGGATCAAAGACCTGTAGAGTGCGCTGTTCCGGTTATTATCTGAGAATAGTGATACTCCCGGTGGCTGCGCCTCGTGACGTATGGAGGAGAAGTGTGTATCTTCCGCTGGTGAGTGCACTGAGATCAATACTACGGCGCTGTAATCCCTCGATACCCTGGCCGGAGGCCACATCCGTGATATTGCCGCCGCGCGCATCGTATATGCTGATACGGTACTGTTCAGCCACGGGAAGCACAAAGTCGATTTCAGCCGCTCCGCGGGACGGATTGGGATGCACAGAAGCAATACGTAGCAACCCGCCCCCTCCGAGCAATCTGCTCCCATCGATGAAGCAATAATCCGTCAGCGTAAACATGCCATCCCCTGCCTGTATGCGAAGCGCCGGATGACCGAGATCGATGCGCTCGGGTCGAAGCGACGTGACGCTGTCATCGCCGATGAGCACGAGAAAACGCAGTATGGCGAGATTATCTCCGTCACCGCGTAATGCTTCACCCCGGGCCTCGATCTGCAAGGAACCGAGTGAACTTGCGGTCATCGTTACCGTCATCCCCTCGGACAAGGTCGCCATGGTCTCGACACCGAGTGGATAAAGCATACTGCCGTTATATCCGATTTCCAGACTCCAGCGACGAATGCCCAGCGCGGAGAGGTCCCTGTCAATACGAACCGGAATATGGACAGTGTCGTCAACCACACCGTGCACAGTGTCGGCCCACAATTGCAGGTCGATGAATTGACCAAATCCTTCGTAAAACAGCGGCACCTGGATACTGTCCGGACAGGGTCCACCATAGATCACAACCATCTCATCGCCGATATCACCGAGACGATGAGCCGTAAAGGTCAACTCGATGACAAGACTGTCCCCCGGTGCAATCTCGGCTGGCAACGCCGGATCGGTGGAAAGTAATCGCAGTCGCTGTTCCGGAAAGTGCAGGGACTCGATGCGTATGGGGAAGGACGCTGTGTTTCTCCCGGTCACCGGTATCGCCGCAGTGACGGAACCGATTTCGCCACTGCCAAGATACACCTGACCGGCAAAGGCAAGACCGCCGTCGGTGACAACAGCGCGCAGATCGGAGTGGAAATCTATGGACTGTCCATCCAACTCCAACCCTGTCCGGAGTCGCCCTGTATACGTGCCGAATACAGCCGGCAACGGTGTGATCTGCAGTGTCAGATGCAGTTGTTCTCCGGGAGCGAGCTGATACGGCAGAGACGGTGGATTCTCGATGTGAAATGCCCCTGCATGCGTACCGGTGATGTTCAGGGAGGTCAAGGTCAGCGACTCCGTGCCATTGTTGCGCATGCTGACGAGACCACTGCGCGTTTCGCAGAATGGAAGGTCACCGAAATCAAGATGATTCTGCACGAACTGCCGTAATGCACCGCCACGCACAATGAGCAGAACCTCGTCGTCGCAGGGACCAACGAAGAGACGGAGTGTATCGACAAAACTCCCTTCCCGCGAAGGAAGCAGCGTCAGACCGAGCACTGCCCGCATCCCGCCATAAATGCGCGCTGGAAACAGTGGTTGTGTGAGCGTGTAGTCCGCTGGCAGAGCAATGCTATCCAATAACAGCGCGGCATCCCCCGCATTGTGGATTTCCACATCGAAATCCAATGCGCTGCCCAACAACACGGCACCGAGATTGAATTCGAGTCCGGACGGGACGATATGTCGCGCACGCGTTCCGAACAACGGCAGTTCCAGCAGTGGCTGATCGGGAGCATCACTGCGGATAAACAGGGAAGCAGTCGCGCTGCCATCCGGGACATCGGCCGCCCTGAAACGGATGGCAAATCCATGGGATGCGCCGGCAGGTAATGACAGGTCCGAAGTGATCGGATTGAGTAGTGTGTATCCGGGCGCTCCCGAGCCGCTGATGCTGCTGCTGGTCAGCCGCACATCGGCGCTTCCGGTGTTGTGCAGAAGAACGGTATCAACACGTTCCTCGCAATAGGCCAGCGAATCGAAACGCAACTGAGGCATGGAGAATACCAGGGCTCCCTCGACCGCCACGCCCTCCAGTGCGATGCAGATGGTATCGGGACAGGGCTGATCGATAATCAGACACATGGTTCCGAAATAATTGCCGGTCTCGGCGGGCTGGAAGACGACGGGAATATCGATTGACATGCCCGGTGCCAGATCGACCGGTGTGTTGATCGCTGTCGAGAATTGCGCCGTGGGTTGCAATATGATGTCCGACAGACGAAGCCCTTCCATGTCGCGGTTGCGAATGTTCAGGTTCCGCGACTGCGCCGTGCCTGCCACCACATTGGCGAACAGCAGTGTCTCCGGGGTTGCGTCGATGTAGGGCTCTCCGGACCGACCGGTCAGAACGATCACTGTCGTCCGTTCGCAGTCACCGCTGCGACTGTGTATTGTCAGCCTGCCGCTGAATGCACCCGGCCCGGCCGGAACAGCGCGCAGACGCAACGTGTCGGTGCTGTGCCCGGCGAGTTGGAACGGCACATGGCTGTCCAGCATGAAGCCATCATCGATTTCGATGTCGAAGATGTCCTCCTTCAGCCCGTTGGGATTCCCGATGGGAATCAGCACACTCCTTTCACTGAGACAGTAGGGAATATTCCCCGCATCGACACTGTCGGGCACAAGCAATGGACGATCCTCACGCACGGCGAGCAAAGGTACGGCCGTCATGGGTGCAATGTCGGATTGAAGCAGCAGATCACCCCTCGCACGTTCAACGACAGGTATGCGTGCACAGACTTCAAGCACGACACGTTCCCCTGGCTCCAGAAATATTGCGGTATCGGGCTGTACAGAAAACACGCTCGCGTACGTCACTGCGGGCAACAGGAGCTGCGGCACGGTCAAGGTATTGGTGATATGGATACTGTCACAATGCAGCGAATCGCAGAAGGCGAAGACGTAACGAAGTGTATCGTGCGATGCGTTAAATGGCATGTCTATAAAACGGACCTGTATGTCAAAACAGATCGTGTCGGGACAGGGATCGGAAAGAATCGCACACAGTGACCCGGTCACCAAGCCGGTGTCCTTTACAAAACGCGGTGTGATATCTGCGACAAGCGATGCACCGGGAGATAACAACTGCGGAGCCGTCAGTGGCTGCTCGAAATACATGGCCGAGGTGACACCACGCAGATACAACGAATCCACCACGACATCGATGCTATCACTGTTGAACAGACGCAGTGCAATGGTCTCGACATCGGTGACGGGAAGCACACCGAAGTCAAGCGGATCCGGATCCACCGTGAGCAACGGCGTGGCCACGAACGCCCGGAAACGCAGCACATGCACGGCACGGCACGGTTCGGTGACGAATTGCAGTTCAATCGTCACACTCGTGTCAAACGGGAGTGTCACATCGGTATGGAACACGAAGCTTCCGCCTGGCGGCACATCGACGGGGAGTTCGCCGGAATGCAGTGAGGCGAAAGTCCCGCCCTCCAATATGTCGACGCTCGAAAGCGACAGGGAGTCGGCATTCTCGTTCCTCAATATGTAGCTGTGTCGACCTTCCACGCCGGCGCAGAGACGCAATGGACCGCTCATCACTTCCGTGACGGTCAGCGTCTGGACCTTCTTTCGTCCGCTGAGACGAACCCTGCTGAAGCCCTTGACCGTCAAATCATTGTGCTGTATGATCAGCGACGCGCTGCTGCCCCCGTTTACGGGCGCATTGTAAGCCAGATGCAGCCAGGCCGAGTCACCCGGCGGTATACTCAACGGCAGTGGCGGACCGACGACACGAAAATGCGTCATGTCACCATCGACCAGTGTCGTCATTGTCAGATGCAGTGGGACCTGCCCCCTGTTGTGGATGAGCAGACTGTCGAAAACGTCCTCTTCACACATCTGCGTTTCAAAGGAAAGCAGTTCGGGGATATCCGCGACAGGAAGCTCGTCGCTGATGAGTAACACCGGATGTGCGATATCGCCGTGACAGGGTTCCGTCCATCGCACTCTCAACGTGGTGTGCAGACTGTCCCGGCTAGCGGCCAGATACGCAATACGCAATTCGATCTTTTCCCCTCCCTTGAGAGAAAACGGGATGTCAGTGGGTTCGACGAAGCGGAGACCGGGGATGTGCGGATCGAAAAACAGCGTGTCGACAGTGGTGGGAAGCAGCTCCGGATTGTGCAGAGTCACAATCTCCGTGATCTCATGGTCCAGTGGTGCAGGACCGATGATGAGAAGTGAATCTGCGTCCAACTCAAGTTCCGCATCGATACCCTGCCCGTTCACGACAATGATGACTGTGTCGGCACAGGGACCGAACACAAGATGAAATTGTGTGCTCTGACTGTTTGTATCGAGTGCACGCGGGGTGAAACGGATGGGGATCAATTCGCTGGCATTCTCATCGATGATACGGCCACTGTCTATGAGCATGGTGAAAAGCGAATCCCCACCGAACTGTCGCAGTTCCAGAAGTTCCCCGGCTCTGGTACCTATATTCTTGAGCTGAACATACTCGGTCACCTCTTCACCGACACAGACCTGGTTGAAGCGCAGAATCTCGGGTGTCGCTTCCACGGTATTGCTTTCGACCATCCCGAGAAAGGATATATCAATGAGTTCGGGACAATCCGGATTGCCCGCCGTGATTTGGATGCTCCCGGCAAAGCTGCCGGAATAATCAGCGCGCAGCAGAAACCGCAGTGAATCCGTGTCGCGGATCAACGCGCCGGGGGCATGCGAGAGCAGTATGAGATTGCCCTGATTGCTGACCAGATCCACACGCAAGATTGCCGGTGGGACGTTTCCATAGGTATCGACGACCAGTGTCGCTTCACTGGACTCGCCGAGACAAACGGTCGGGAAGACAAGATTGGTTTCGCGCGGCTCGAGGCGTGAGAGCAGCCGTTGGCCTGCCAGTTCGATTGTCCAGGGTTGATTCTCGTGGTCATTGCTCTCGATGGCCATAAAGCTGCCGCTCTGTGCCGGACCGTAATGTTCTGCGTCCGGTTCCCAGCGTACATCCACTTCCCCGATTTCTCCCGGCTGTATGATGATGGGCCAGACAACGTTCTGCAGGGAAAACTCCGGATGACTGAAGGTAATACCGCCAGGGGAAATGGTCAGATTTCCCGTCCCCGTATTGTGTATGGGTACGGTGATGACTTTACTGGCTTGACAGGCCATTGTATCGAATGAGGCGAGTATCGGTGTCGTGGAAATGTCCGGTTTCTGTGTGCCGGTCCATTTCATGATCCAGCCGGTCGAAACCGTGGGGTAACCGTCTTTACGCTGCATACCGCCGACGGCCCAGCCCAGTGCCTCATTGAGAAACACCATTTTGTTGACGGGGTGATATGTTTTGTTATTGAATAGTTTCGGGTGGTAACTCGTCCAGGTCCTTCCCCCGTCAGGCGTGTAGGCGAATTCATTGTAATCGCTCGCCACCCACCCTTTCGCCGAGTCGAAAAAGAAAATCCCCTTATGGCCCTCAGGGTTGGAATTGAATGGTGGTTGCTGCTGCACAGGCTGCCAGTCGAGGCCACCGCTGGTGGTCTTCATCACATGCACGGAGCGGTTTTGATTGTACCCGGTCAGATAACCGAAATCGTCATCGACGAAGTGTATTTTCAGATGGGTTGGAAAATATTCTATGGATTGCGTAAAGGATAAGTTTGTCCATCGGTCCGTCAATGGAGTATAGCGGAAAAGCATATTGTCGCCACCCGCCACAAACCAGTAGCTGCCGCTGTGCTTTGCATCCGTGAGGGGGGGGTTCACCGGTATGGTGTAGCTTCTCCATGTCACTCCACCATCGACGGTTCGATGAACGCGACCGGGTCCCTCCCCTACGATAAGTCCCTCGCTCGGGGAAGCGAAGTTGATGGTGTAGCGAATGCCATAGAGAATAGGATTCAGCGGAGAGACGGAAAACCAGTTTGCACCGTTATTCGTGGTCTTGTACACGAGACTGCGATAATCGTCACGCCAGGAGATGAATGCGATGGAAGAAGCAGGAATGGCGTGCACGTCCTGTGCCCAGGAGGAAAGCGCGATATTGATCGGGGGGTTGAAGGCCGTCGCCGGCACAGCCCGCCAGGTCGGATCGCCGGCTCGTTTTACGAGAACCCCGGTGTGTTGCCGGAGAACATCCACATCCCCGACAGCATAGCCGTTGCCGCTATCGGCCATGGCGATTCCCATCAGGCTGCGAACGGGCAGCGCGATGGGCTGTTCCGTCCATTCACCTATGGGCTGAGCGTGTGATGCAGATCCTGCGACACAACACCAGAACAGGAATATGCAAAACCTTCGTAACAACGATTTATGGCATGAGCAGATTATTTGTTGACAACCGGTAGCGTGCATTCCGGATGCGTTCCTGGGGGTACGTCAGGCATGATAGCAGAAATCCGGGACATAATCAATAGAATACCGGAGAGCATGAATGAAACGGCACCAGATCGAACGCAGGGAAATGCGACAGATCTGGTGCCGGAGAAATGCTCACAGACGCGCTTCTTGTCACTCACCCGGTGGCGGCGGTGGCAGCACGTCTGCCCCGGGATATCGTAGATCAGTATCCACGCGGGAAAGCTTGTGATCGATGCCTCTCAGCATCAGATCCGCAGGGGACGTCCACGAAGCGAACGACGAGGCAACCAGCCGGAGTATCGCTTTGGCATTCACCTTGATGAAATACCCGCGACCTGCCTGCAGCATTCCCGCAGGCGGTTCGAAGTAACCGGCGGCAGGGTCGTACCCATAGACGGACAGCAAGGCATCAGAGGGATCCTGTATGATGCCAGCGACAGACGCAGGACCACTGGGTGCACCCATCAGATTCCAGCCCCCGAATGTTTCGAAGGCGGTGAATTCCAGTGTGTGCTGCAACGGTCCATTGACAATCACGGAATCGCGTGTGAGGAATTTCACCCAGTATCCCTTGCCGTATTCGAGTGCATTGACCTCGACATAGCCCTGGGAAGGATCGTATTCGTAGGCTTTGCCGTCGGCATCGGGAAAGACGACGGCAACATCATTCTGCGTCAGAGGCATCGGCAGGGAAATCAGATTCCAGCCTTCGTCGTAACGTATCACAACATCGGCAGTGATCCTGCGCGCCGTAAAGTTAATGCCGGGCCGGTCAGCGGCAAGTCCCGCTACTGCTTCGATGTTCGGAGTGAAATCGAAATACCGGCTGGATGGGACGACACTGTAATCACCCGGAGCCAGACCGTCCACCGCATAGGCACCATTGGCATCGGTGTAGGCATGTTCTTCTACCGGACCAGAAGCCGTGACTTTCACACCTTCGACCGGTGCTCCGGTTGCCGACAATACAATGCCGGAAATTTCATAGGTCACCAGCGGGGTGATGTTCACACGCACCGGTACAGTGACGGGGGCATTCATGGCGTTTCCGCCGATGATCAGATCA
Source organism: Bacteroidota bacterium (assembly GCA_018224345.1). Classification (GTDB taxonomy): domain Bacteria; phylum Bacteroidota; class Ignavibacteria; order SZUA-365; family SZUA-365; genus SZUA-365. The sequence continues at coordinate 8,655 of JAGTUW010000403.1, read as the reverse complement.
TCGGCATAGTTGCCGATCGGAAGACTGGTGGTGTTGAGCTGCACTTCAATCGAATCGAGGTTGCCAGTCCCGGCGCTGGCTGAAAAATCGAATAACTGTGCACTGCCCTGTTGTATCGTCCAGGACAAGGTTGCGCCACCGGTATTTCGCAGAAACAAGGTCTGCGGAGGTGGCAACAGGCCGTTGGCAGGAGCGGAAAATGTCAGAGAAAGCGGTTGCACTTCGAGGACAGGGACTGGATCCTCTATCTCGAACAACTTGCTTGCATCGTGCACCATTGTCGTCGAGGGAGGACGGACGCGAACAATGGCCTCCGTGGTCTCCGGTCCATCTACCTTCCACGAAAAAACACCGGGTGTTGCGGGGACGGAAGACGCAAGTACTTCGCTGAATGTCTCTCCTCCGTCGCGTGAGAGTTCCAGCCGCACATTCACCAGGCCTGTCGCCAACCAGCGTATTTCCTCGCTGTCATCGATCAGCCATGTTTCGCCGCCAGTGGGACGTCTCAGTGCGAGCGTCGGTTCGGGAGGAAGCGATGCCGTGCTGATGAAGAAAGCCTGCGACCCGTTACGGAATTCACCGGTTCCGTCAAACCCATTGCCGGACAGATCGTGGTCATCTCCATCCAGACGGTACACCGCAACGAGATTGTTGACTGTACCGCTGAATTCCATGCGATAGTGGTCGGTGATTTCATCGTTGCTGCGGGCGACATTCCATATCCGCACCTCATCGAGAACACCGCTGTATCCGTAGGCTGTCATTCCGAGCGAACGTGTATCAGCATTGCCGAACAGCAGTTCATGGGTATTCGTTGATCCGGTTGTTGCAAAATTCGCCGATCCAGCCGCGCGTCCGTTAAGAAACAATGTCGCACGATAGGCACTGCCGCCTTTTTCGAAGCGGGCGGCGACATGTGTCCAGCTATCGTTCTTTATCGCGACATCACTTTCAAGAGCCTGCTGCCAGTTGCCGGTCGGGAGAAATCGCACTCTGCCATTGTTTCTGTTGAGACCAAGCCAGTAGTTCCATGCGCTGGAAGAATAGGATCCTTTGGATATAAAAGTCTGATACTGTGCATGTCCACCCATGGACGCGGGTCGCACCCAGCACTCGAGCGTGAAATCCTGCGTAAGAGAGAGCGCATTCCGGTGAGGAATGGTGATATGGTCACCGAGGTCGGGACCGTTGACGAATTGCACGCCGATCCGCTCATAGTGTCCGGGATCGGGAGTCGCGACGTAGGACACCGTCCCGCTGTGCGTCCCATCATTCTGCCCATCGACCGAAAGCGCATTACCGTTGAGACGCCAGCCGCCGCGCATGTGGCGACCGTAACGACCGCCGGTCATTGCGAGGGGAATGCGGTAGAGCAGTCCTTCGGCTGTGGAGAAGTCGATGTCCGTGGACCAGATGCGCACTTCATCGATCTGCCCCGTCCAGTGAAGCGCCGGATTTCCCGACTGCCGGTCGGCGCCGATGCGCAGGTCGAAATACCCGTAGGCGAGATAGGTCTGCCCGGTATTGATCTGTCTGTCGAGTGATCCGTTGACGTAAAACCGCAAATCGTTTTTAAACACGTTGAAACTGACAGCCACATGTGTCCATGTATTGAGAGGTATCGTGGCATTGCCCGTGAATTGTCCCTGGGGGTTCGGATAGTAGAGCAGTTTTCGTTGACTGTTCAGACCGAACCAGTAGCCAAGCGACCTGTCATTCCCGACAATGGTCATTTCCGACCCGCTGGCCGTTGGACGAATCCAGGCACTGATGCTGACAAAGCCGTTGTTGGTGAGATTGATATTGAGATCATCGCTGTACGGGACGGAAATATACCCTGCCCCGCTCAGAGACAACGAGGAATTTACGTCATTATACTGTGCCCGGGCTGCCGCGAGCGGCAGCAGGCAGAGCAACAGCAAAAAGAGCAGTGATTGTTTCATGGGCGTACGTTCTCCAATTCCTTATTGACCTTCAGGTACTGATTGACCTTCGGGTGGTTCTGTCATTGACTCTGTTGGTTGCTATCCTTGTAACCATCCGTCGTCGGAAGTTCCCGGCGGTCACTGACTGCCAGGCCCTCTGACTTCTGGCCACCGTGTATACTTCCATCTCTGCTCGTGCTGCGTAAGGCAGGGAATCCGGTCCGTTATCCTCGGACCGGATTCCCGTACTTTGCGCTCATGTTCGCGATGCTTATTACTTCGAAAGAATCATTCCGCGTGCATGGACGACGTCACCATACCGCAGGGTGTAGGTGTACATGCCACCCGGAAGAGCAGCCGCGTCGAAGCGCACGGACTGCAATCCATCACGCACCTGCAGGTGATGCGAAAGATCCATGACTTCCCTGCCGAGCATGTCATACACACGCAGACTCGGTGCCGTACTCACGGAACGCGAACCGAGGTCAAGGTCAATGCGCGTACTGGCATTGCCGCTCATACTCGCCGAACCGAAAGGATTCGGATAGTTCTGTCCGAGATAAATCCCGCCAGCGACGGGCGTCTCCTTGACATTGACGACCATGTTCATACGCACAGGAACTTCGAGCGACGTCTGATCGGAGGGCGAGCGGATGAAGATCGTGCCTTCGTAGCTGCCTTCCGGGAGAAGGCGCGTGTTGACCATGATGTCCACACTCTGTTCGCCTTCACCGTGAGATGGTTCCATCTCAATCCATTCCACATCAGTGTCGAGCATCCATTCGGCCTGGCTGTCGCCTTCCGGAGTGATGGTCAGCATACGTGTGGGAAGCGGATCGATGTTGTTGACGTCGAACAGCAGGGGGCTCGGGGTCGCGGTGAAGGACAGCGCACTGGGATTGAATGTCACTTCGACAACGATTTGTCCGCTCGCAAACGGCGCCTCATAGGAGGTCTTCCCCGTCTGATCTTCACTGTCGATCATGACTGCACGCACGCGACTGGGCGGTTGCTCCGCCCAGTACAGCGTCACGCCGGTGGCATTGATTCCTGCCTGATATGCGATCGTGTAGGTTTCGACGATGTTCCCCTCATCCATAGGATAGGGGCGGTAATCGTTCAGTGAGCCAAGTCCCAACTGGGATTTCCCCGGTGTACTGACCAGACGCGTATCGAATATCTCGTTCGGTGGTTGTGGCGGTAATTCTGCTTCCTCCATCATGGGATCGAGACCAGTCGTCGCGCCTTCGCGGACACCGACTGTCAATACCTGCTCACGGCCTTCGCCATTATCGACCATGAATTCGAGAGAGACACCGCGGTATTCCTGGGCGGCCGCGGAAGCGGCCAGCACCAGGAAGAATGAAAGGATGAATGATATATGTTTCATGAATCGACTCCTTACTTGACAATCGTCAATGTGCGGGAAACAATACCGTCTGCGGTTTCGAGACGGTAGGTGTAGATGCCGGCAGGAAGGACGTTTCCGTAACGGTCACGACCGTCCCAGTTCGCCAGTTTGCTTCCCTCGGGCTGTGTGCCGTCAACCAGGGTACGGAGCTTGCGGCCCAGCATGTCATAGATCGTCAGGCGAACGGCACCTTCAGCGCGCACGGCGTAGGGGATGTACGTCCGGGATGCGACGCGGAAGGGATTCGGGTAATTGCTGCCCAGGGTGTGCGCCCCGGAAACCGGCGGCTGTACCGTCACGCGCAGTTTGAGCGTACGCGATCCGGCTACATCAACCAGCACATGCTCGCCGGCATTGCCGCTGAACACCTGCAATAATTGGTCGCGCTCGTCCAGCACCTCGATACGTACGCGTGCCGAGGAAACCGGCATGGACAGGACCATGCGTCCGTCACCGCGCAGTTCGACGAGATTCTCGCCTGCGAAGACGAAGGCGTCACCTTCCGCCGTGCGCACATCGAACGCACCTGTCGGCGGTACCGCAGGCAGCGCCAGTTGTGCACGCTCGGTTGCTTCGAGATTCGTGCCACTGATGTACAGTGGACGCGTGGCACCCGTCGCATCCTCGATCGTCAGGAGCGAAGCGAGATCAAGTCGATCAACGGTTTTCTGATAGGCCGTGTTTGACCCACCGCCGGTGAAGGAATTGATGCTCATGCGCAATCTCGTATCCGGATCGACGCGCACCCAGTAACCCTTGCCGGGGATGATGCTGGTCGGAACGATGTAGCCCTGTGAGGGATCCCAGCCGAAGATGGCCTTCATCCCGCCGGCGGGGACCTGCTCAATCGCGGCGACTGCGACTTCCTTGAACATCGAGCCGATCATGTTCCAGCCGTACCCGGCCGGTTCACCGATACCGCTGAGATCGTTCCACTCGTAGCTGGGCTGCGAGAGACCGATCAATACCGTCTCGAAGGGTTCGGCTTTGAGCCAGTAGCCGCGGCCGAATTCCATTTCCTCGGCAGGGATATAGGTGCCCTGATCGGTGTCGAATGCGTAAAGACGCAGGTTCGGATCGCTGAAGATCTGATCGGTCTGCGCTTCCTTGAGAAGCAGCGGCGTGGAAACCATTTCCCAGTCACCACCGGCTGCCAGCACGAAGCGCTCCGGATCACCGTCTCCGTCCGGAATCGGGGGCGGAATACGCACGACGGTCGTGTCACGTTGCTGATCGTCGTCATCATTGTCGTTGATGACGATGACTTCACGCTCGCGGCCCGGATCCTTGTTCTCGTCGTCTCCACAGAGGCGGACGATCAGCGTTGAATCCATTTGCGTAAAGCTGCGCAGTTCCATCGGCATCACCGACCCATCCGCCAATTTCTCACCGAACTGCAGGAAGTACGGATTGTAGTATGGACGAAGTTCACCACTGCTGCGTTCACGCAGTTGCAATGTCAGTTCCATGCAGGGCCAGTCACGATTATTGATGTCAACGGTCGTAACATCGATTTCGTTTTCCTTCGTCGGTTCCGGACAGGCACCTTCCTTCACCTCGACGGTGAAGATGTAGGTACCTTCGTCGACAAACTCGTAATTCGACTGTGTGCGCATATTGATCGAACCCGGTGTCCCCTGTACGCGCAATGTGTAACTGGCGTCAGGAGATGCCGCGGGGGCACCCCAGGACATCGTCACAGGAGCGGTCCCGCCTGTCTGTACGCGACCCTGGAAGATATGCGAGCTCTTGATGGCGCGCAGATCGGTCGTGCTGCCCTGCGAGGCAGTGATGTTGATCCACCGGATGTCGAGTGCCGTCGGAGGTGGTATCGGTGGCAGATCGATCTGTCCGGCTTCGAGTCCGTCACCGGCACCGTCGGCCATACCGTAGATGAGCGATACTTCGTTCTGCCGCGAATTACGCAACAGCAACTCGTGACGCCAGGTCGTCATCGGTTCAGGATCACAGGGAACCGGACGATACTGCGCGATAAGCCGCTTACTCCTCCAGAGCGTCACCTGAATCGGATTCGTCGTACCGGTTGTGTCTCCACTCCAGCCAGCGAAGGTATAACCCTCAGGGGCCTTTGCTTCCGCAGTGACGACCGACCCGATGGATGCGCTGGTACGATCCTCGAACGGACCGTCCGGTCCCTCGGGATAGATCACCACCAGTTCCGCCATGGAATTGTCCGACGGTTCAATGATCGGATAGATTTCGTACTCACCCGGAGGTGTATCCGGGTTGATGCTCAGCTGTGCCGGATTCTCTTTCATATCTCCGAAGGATCCACCGAAGCCGAGGAAGGAATATCCCGGCGGCGTCTGATAATAGACCTCGAACGTTCTTGGCGTCGACGGATCGACACCACTGGTAAAGAGCTTGAATTCCGGATGCGGACGCATGATCAGTTCACCCGGGAAGGGTTTCATGACAACGAGTTTGTAGCAATCCAGGCATGGGATTGTCAATCCCGGTTGCGTATGTGTTCTCTCCACGGTCATTTCGTATTCACCGAAACCGAAGTGTCCGCCGGTGCGATCGACGAAATCATAGCTGATCGACTGGCTGATATTGGATTCGACCTTGATGAGATACTCACCATCGTTGCTCAGGTTCAGTGTGTACACACCCCCGCTGTAGTTCGCGTTGATATGCGTCGATGTCCCGACCCGCTGCGCGCGGAGTCGTGGCCGGAAATCCGAACCGTCGCGTACACGGAGTTTGAACGCCAACTTCTCACCATAGATCAGATTGGAAACGTTGATCACCGTAATGCGATAGTAGTCTCCGACCGGCACGAACCAGGTGAAACTGGCCATGCGCGGTGTGATGGGAATCGCCGCCTTGATGGAGTACGTTTCCATTCCCGGACCGGAGGATGTCAGCTGACGGGGATTCGAAAGCGTATTCGGTTCATTGCCGTCGTAACAATACACTGTGTCAGCAGGCGCGGAGGGGCGCGTCGTCACCGTGGCGACCACGGAAGGGTTGCCGCGATTGGTGTTGAATTCGCCGACAATGCGAAAGCGGTAGAGTCTGTTCGACTGCACACTTGAAGAACCGCTGCCGGTGGAATTGGGAACGGAGTGGATGTGCACGCCAGTCCACTGACCGATTGGAACATGGAACGGACCGAGCGTATAGTGACTGCTGCTGAGAGGCCGCCAGTTGCCTGAGGAGGCCTCATATTCGATAATCGTTTTCACATCGCTCATGTTATAGCGATTGCGCCATTTGAGCCCGATACCTGGATTCGGAGATCCGCTGAACCCGACGGGAGCGAGTGCTGCTTCGAGCGTCGTGTTCGAGCTGAAAATGTCCGGTGGTGAGTTGGTGAACACCGCCCGGATATCCGTCACCGGATTCGAGAATGACGAGGAATAGGCAGTGGAACGAAGTTCATTGGCATAATAACTGATATTCGTCGTCGAGCCGCTCTTGCGTGTAACCACCCATTGATCGAAATACCAGGTCTGCCCGCTGCGAAATACCGATGCCGGGGCAGTGACCTTGTGACAGTAGTCGTAATCGACGGCAACACCAATGGGTGTTGACCAGTTTCTGGTCATGACGCCGTCGCAGTTTTCGAACTGCAACGAGATATTCGTCGGCGTACTGTGATAGATACGCACCGGAGCGGTTTGACTTGCCGAGATCACTCCGGTATGCACCGGTGTCGCGGAGCTGTTCCCGCCTGTGTAATTTCCTTTCATCATTCCGTCCCACCCGCGCATGTTGAAACCCGGGCGGCCATGCGCCGGACGCAATGTCTGGCAATTGATGTTCGGAATGCCGCGGTACGTCCAGCTGCAGTTGTCATTACGATACTCATCCGGCGCACCGAAGAGGTGGCCGATCTCATGCGCGACCACATTGCGCATTGGCGCAGAGAAGGGATCGTGTTTCGCCTGCCAGTAACGCGTGTCCATCGCGAAATAGACACCTTCGCGATCGCCGTTGTTCCAGCTGACAACCGAGGCATGCGGCCAGATTTGTTCTCCACCGCTGGGTTTGTATGCGATAAAACCGCAGATGGCGTCGTTGGCGTTGTACTGCTGACGTACTTTCTTGTTGTACCACCAGCACCATTCCGTACCGGCGCCGATGCCGCTCCAGGAAGGTGGCCAATCGAAGATACTGGGCATGGCAAGTCGGATCACCACTTGCGGTATAAAGGTGTGTTCACCCACGCTGACCGGTTCACCGTTGATCTGCGTGGCCGAGTGATTGGGTGAATACAGCCGCCACCAGGTGCTGATGGTCTTGCCGTATCGTGCAGCGAAGCTGACCCAGTAATTCATACCGGCGATGTAGAAATTCCTGTACCGGGTATACACGACCGGATCCCAGTTCCAGGAACCGGTCCCTGACGCACTTTCGAGAAAAAAGCTCGAGTGTACGATAAAGCCTTTGAGACGTGTGCGGCGGTCGACCTGGTCTTGCTGCTCACCACCGATGACCGGCATGCCACCGGTGATTTCATACGGGGGGGCCTCATCTATATGCTGAATGTTACTGCATTCCGGAGCGTCGATCGTCGGCATAAGCTCCTCGATCTCCTTCTCACGCTCCTCGATACGCTGCAAATCTTCAGCCGTCAACGGACGCTTGATGAAATCGAGATATTCGACGATGGCCTCGTCGGCCTCGTTTTCCACAGCATCGGGCTGATCCACACTGCGGTTCCGGGCGAATTCCGCGCTGCTGTAGGAAACCGACAACACGCCCAAGCTGCCGGTTGCGCTTTCCAGTTTCGTCGCAGCCACGGCATCACGTGCCGCCGGGGGAACCCAGGCCAGCATCCGGCCGGGCGAGGTGATCAGTGAGACAAGCGCGCCGTTACGCGTAAGCGCATTGCGCATCTCTATAGCTGTTTCAACATCTGTACAATTTGTTTCGATCACGGCCAGATGCTCGTTATGGGCAGCCAGTCCGTGAATCTCTGCATCCGGCGGAACATAGCCGGGTTGCGGGACCTGTGCGAACGCACCGGTCGTTGCGAAAAGAAGCAGTGCAAGAACAATGATGTCCGCACGTATCTGTCGCTTCATAGCAACTCCTTTCAGGAAATGAATAATGACCTTGAATTCGATTTCAACTTCATTGTACTCCGTGAACGGATCGACTGTCGCGGACGGAAAAAAGAGAAGGTGCGTAATCCTGTTTCAGCTCACGTGCCCTCTTCCGGCACACGCTGCATTCAATTTGCCAGGCTTTTCTTTGAAGTGTTACGGAAACAGTATAGCATTTCGGATAATCTATGTCAAGTTTATCTGAGTTTTTTTTATCAGGCTTCATTGCAGCGGCACATAC
>JAGTUW010000402.1 GCA_018224345.1 Bacteroidota bacterium | reverse complement strand
GTAATCTTATTCTTTCTGGAAATGGTGTAATCGAAACATCGGGTGTACCTATCAGATGTGAGGGCTCAATAACAATTGACGCGTTGCTTGGTGGAATAGATGCAATGTCCTCTCCGTTAACGATCACAAGTGGGGGATCTATTACCTTGGATGCTGGTGGCGTCTATCTGAATAGTCTAAGTATAAATTCAGGTGGCGTATACAACGCTAATGGCGGGGACGGAATTATTACGTCGAACAGTGCTCAAATCGATGGCAATATCACATCGACAGCTACATTTCCAAGTACTGCCGTACTTGTTTCATATGGCACACTTTCGATAGGTGGCTCAATTTCCGTTGGTTCGAACACAATTGCAGGTAACTATGCCGGCACTGCCAGTATGTCCCTCGCAGCTGGGAGTGAGGTGCGGTATTTGCGGGCGGGAGATCAGATAATCGATGCGTCATTGTTTTATTATGACCTGACGCTGGAAGGGAGCGGCAACAAAAGCATCAACTCAGCCCTGACAGTGCGTGAGGAATTCAAGCTTCTCGGGACGGCGCGTTTTTCGAATTACAACCGGAATGTGAATTGCGGCAGCGATCTGATCAACAACAGTACAGCCACGCACATATTCGGCGGTGGTACGTACACGTTTACCGGGACAACGATCGGAGGCGGTTCTTCTACTGTCATCGACAGCGCGACGGTGAATTTTGAGGGCTCCAGTATTACGCTGGGCGATGGAAGTTACGGGAATGGCAATATTACGCTCAAAAACGTGAGTTTCTCGAATTCAAGCAGCGATCTCACTTTTGGCGCGAATGGGTACAGCGGAACAGTGACGGTGGATGGACTGCTTTCCATGACCGGCACCAATGCGACGCTTACTGTGGCGGGTGGCTCCTTCATCACGAACAATGTGGCGGTGAGTGGATCGAATTCCACTGTTGCATTTCTTTCCGGGAGCGTGATGCATCAGATAACCGGCTATCTCAATTGCGGAAACAACCTTTCTGTCCAGACCCCGGTCTCCGTCGGTGGCAATGTGGACGTATCCGGGAATCTCGTGGTGAACAGCGAATTCGATGTGACAGGAACTACCGTGGTCGGTGGGAATCTGTCGGTCACGGGGAGTAACACCCCCGCCGTGAATAACTTCGGTGGCATGGTGACGATCAACGGTGCCTCTGCCCATATCACAGGAGGTAAAAGTGCCTTTGCAGGCGGTTTTACCCACAATACGATCAGCTCGGGATCGACATGTGTCATCAGCACTGATTATTCTGACGGCAGCGGCACGATTGCAACCACTATCAATGCAGAGAATGTCTCGATTTCAGCAGGTCCGACTTTCAATCGCCTTGTCCTCTCGAACCCTCTCGGCACCGCTTACGGCTACTCCAACCTGACAGTGAACCATTCGGTGTCCCTGGCGAAGGATCTGGACATGACGGGCTATACAATGACGTTCCCTCAAACCGCTCCACTGACAGCGCTATCCGGCGCGGGCGAAATCATCGGTACCGTACGAAGAACGCTGCAGGCCCCCGGAACCTACACCTTCAACGGCGCCTATACGACGCTGATGGTGCCGACGCTGCTTACGGCGCAGGACTATCAGTTCAAACTCGGACTCTTCGCCCCGGATCAGCAGGCGGTACTGCGCTGCTATGACATTCAACGCGTGGGATCCGACCTGACACCCGCCGCATGGCAATACACACTGGGATTACAATATCGTGACTCCGAGCTGAACGGAAACAACGAGAATCTGCTGCTGATGGCGTACGGAGAACTCGATATCGCCGGAGAAGACGACTTCGAGAAACTGTCCAGCAGCACTGTCAATACCTCAAGCAACATCCTTTCCTACGTATTCGACGGGACACTGACGTTCAATCATCGCTATATCTTTGGTGACCTGAATGCACCCCTCCCGGTAGAACTCGTCGCCTTCAGTGCCTATCGTAAAGATGCCACGGTGGATCTGCGCTGGGAGACCGCGACGGAACTCAATAATTACGGCTTCGAGATCGAACGCGCAAGCTGGAAGGACGGTCCCTATACAATGATCGGTTTCGTGGAGGGGCAGGGTACGAAACATTCTCCATCACAGTACGCGTTCAATGACGCTGCGGCTACAAAGCCAACAGCATTTTACCGACTGAAGCAGATTGACCGCGATGGCAGCATCACGTATTCAGATGCAATTGAAGTCGCAAGCGAAGATACGCGAATTGAAGTTGCGAACTATCCCAATCCCTTCAATCCGGCAACGACCATCACCTTTACATCGCCGGCAGATGGTCATGCACGCATGATGGTGTTCAATGTCCTCGGTGAATGCGTCGCACAACCGTATGATGCAGATGTCCGTGAGAATGAAACAGTGTCGGTATTCTTCGATGCCACAGCATTGCCCGGCGGTACGTATTTCTATACCGTCCAGGTCGGTGATGTGACACAGACAGGTAAAATGCTCCTGACCAAATAAGAGTTCACTTACGCATACGATGCTTCCGCAAAGGGTATCGGTGCACGTGCAATTGAGCGCGTGAAGAGATGAACACAGATAATAACACAGACGGCTGGACTTCAACGGTTCAGCCGTCTTCTTATTATCCTGCTATCGGATGGAAGATGCGACGGATCTGCCTTGAGACGCGTGAGGCGCATACACTGTCACAGTCGGGCTCTGAGATCCGCCATCTCCTCGAAGCGCCGTTTGATGCGTCCCGCACCGTCGGATGTGAATGCAGTCAGATCGATCGCCCGATGTGACAGAACCCACGCGCATTCCCGTGAGGCCGTGGCTCGGTCTCCCAGTGCGAAGCTCATGGACGCTATTTTGGCCCGGGCCTGGATTTCAATGTAGCGTCGATCGGTAACCTCGGTATCAATGGAGGCGACGATACGTCGATACGCTTCGCGTGCGAGAGACCAGTCTTCCTTACCTTCGGCTGCGGAAGCGAGTCCCCACAGGAACAGACGATTTTCCGGGAACCGTCGCAGTATGGTTTTTGCCCTGCGAATCGCATCATCCCACCGCTCTTCCTCGACAAATATCCAGATAAGCGCATTGGTGGCCTGCTGTGCCGTGTAAGCAGCATTCTTCTCCGCCTGCCGCAGGAGCTTGATCCCGGCGCTGCGTTCGTCGTCTACAAACGGTGTCCATGTGAGAAAGGACATATTCCGGCTTTTCCAGTATTTATATGTCCCGAGGCCGGTCATCGCGTCATAGGCAGCGTTGTTTCTTGCGAGACAGTCCTCGAAAAAACCTGTAGCTTTCATTCCGTGCGACAAGCCGCTCAGCCAGCCGCCACCGTCACGGAAATGATAGTATGCCCTGTAACTGCGTGCCATGCCCAGGTAATACAATGCTTCGGATTTGTCCCCATCTGTTGTCGCCATGTCCCCCGCGTGCTTTTCGACGCTGTCGAGCAGGTCCAGATATTCGGGCATACGCAGGGGTGTCTCGAAATCGAGAGACATGACCATCAGCAGGATGGCCTTGTTGAGATATCCCGCCGCATGTGTCGGATATTCCTGCATCGCCGTCTCGAAACGTTGCATGGCCTCGCTGTAACGCTGATGTCCGGAGAGCTCAATCCCCTTGAGAATCGTATCATGCAATCGGGAATGGGGAATGCGCTGTGCCTGCAAAACAGAACTGTTGACGAAAATGAGCAGAGAGAAGCAGAGCAGAAGAATGTATCTCATGAGATGTCGCTTTCCGTTGATTGTGAAGCTCCCTGTACACCGGTCGTGTCGCCGGAGGAGTGGAAATGACTGTGTACGTTTTTTGCGGCCGACCAGCCGATATGTGCAGCGAGTTCTTCTTCACTTGCCGCCTGTACCCCGCGTACGGATCCAAATGCAGAGAGCAGCGTCTGTGCACGTTTTGGACCGACGCCATCGATCTCCTCTAGCTCGGTTCGCAATACCGCTTTGTCACGGCGTCCCCGATGAAAGGTGATCGCAAATCGATGCGCCTCGTCCCGCACGCGCTGCAGCAGTTTCAGTCCGGCAGAGGTTTTCGAGATCGTCAGCGGAAGACTTTCGTCAGGGACGAATACTTCCTCCAGTCGCTTTGCGAGACCGATCACCGGCTGTTGCGAAAGTCCGAGCTCACGAAGCACAGAGACAGCGGAGGAAAGTTGTCCCTTTCCACCGTCGACGACGATCAGGTCGGGGAGGGCGAGACCTTCGTCCAAAACGCGCTCATAGCGCCGGCGAATGACTTCGCGCATAGCAGCGAAATCGTCCACGCCATCCACTTCCCGAATGGAATACTTCCTGTACTCACGCTTACGTGGTTTACCATCGAGGAAAGAGACCAATGATGCCACGGTTTCCGCACCCTGGAAATGCGAAATATCGAAACACTCGATACGGCGGGGCGGATGCGGGAGATGTAGATCCTGCCCCAGCATTTCAACGGTTTTCGGCAGTGTGTCTGCTGCCTTGATCCGTTGAAGCTTGATTTCATTGAGCAGGAGCGTTGCGTTGGCACGGCACATGCCGAGGAGTTTGGCCTTGTCGCCGATTTTGGGAATGCTGAACGTCACCTGCATGGAGGATTTCTCACGGAGCCATTGTTCCAATGCTTCGCGAGACTCAAGTGTCATGGGGACAAGAATCTCTGGAGGAATATCCATCGTCTTTGTGTAATAGCGATGAACGATATGTTCGAGAATATGCGTGTCGCTTTCAAGTTCCGCCCCTGAGACGGGGTAGTGCTGCTTGCCGACTATTTTTCCATCCCGTACTCGAAATACAACTCCGACAGCATCTCCCGCTTCACGTGCGAGAGCGATGATGTCGCGATCCCTGAAGTCTGAGGAAGCAACTTTCTGTTTGTCCTGATATGTCTGTAAGGCCTGGAGTCGATTGCGCAGATCGGTGGCCTTCTCGAATTCCAGCCGTTCTGCACAGACTTGCATTTCCTCCTCGAGCATTTGTCGGAGGACGCGTGTTTTCCCCTTCAACAGTTGCTCGACCTGCTGAATCATCCTGTTATAGTGTTCCTGAGAAACGTGGCCTTCGCATGGCCCCTCACATTTCTTGATATGATAATCGAGGCACACGCGGATGTTGCCTCTGGCAATGCTTTCTGCGTTGATATGATAATCGCAGCTGCGGATGGGGAAGATGCCGCGCAGTGTGCGCAACAGAAGGTGCATGGCCTTGACGTCGGTGTAGGGACCGTAGTAGCGGGATCCGTCGCGCCGTATCTGTCGTGTTGAAAAAATACGTGGAAAATCCTCATTCGTTACGACGATATACGGATAGCTTTTATCGTCTTTCAGACGAATGTTGTAGCGTGGACTGTGCTCCTTGATAAGATTATTTTCGATCAGGAGAGCTTCAACCTCGGAATCAGTGACCACGAGCTCCACATCCGTGATTTTGGAAACCAGGATTTCTCGCTTGGGATCATGTCCCTTTCTCGACTGGAAATACGAACGCACACGGTTCCGGAGATTCTTCGCTTTCCCGACGTAGATGATGTTGCCGTCCACGTTTTTGAACTGGTACACCCCCGGAGACTGCGGGAGGTTGTCGAGTTTGAATCGAAGCTCTTCCGGAACCACGTGCTCGTCCATACGCTGTGTGCTTATCCCGCAGGTTGGCAGAGTTCGACGAGCACACCGCCAGCCGATTTCGGATGGATAAATGCGACGAGGTAATTGTCCGCACCGAGGCGCGGTTCCTCATCGATAAGACGGATACCGGCTTCTTTCAGACGTTTCAGTTCAGCGTGAATGTCATCGACTTCAAACGCCATGTGGTGAATCCCTTCGCCACGTTTGGAAATGAACTTGCTTATGGGAGAGTCTTCGCTGATGCCCGTCGTGAGTTCAATGTTGGTGTCATCAACATGGAGACTGCTGACCTCCACTTTCTGGGCTTCCACGCGTTCGACAGGGGAAGCCGGGAGATTCAGAATAGTCTGAAAGGTCTGTTGCGCGTCCGTAAGATTGTTCACGGCAATACCGATATGCGCAATGCGTTTAATCATGTGTGTTCTTCTCAGTGATACAAGTGATGGCGAAAAACGCCTTATTCTTTCAAATTATAAAAATGCAGGGAAGGGAGAAAGGGGGAAAAACAGAAGGGAAGCGGCGGATCCCGGTAACAACAACGGGATCCCGCGGGATCCCGTTGAAGACAATCCAATGTGATCAAGTCTGCTCAGAGGAAACGATTGCATTTATTGATCATAAGTTTCGCAGGGGCACGGAGTGTTTCGATGTCGGTGGAGCTCAGAACCCGTTCGAATTGTTCACGTGCATCCCGATACCGTTTCATACCGTAATATGTTTCTCCCATCCAGTACATGCTGCGCACCCGGAGAAGCGCATCCGGAGCCTGCTCAGAGATTTCCTGGAAGACGCTGAGTGCTGTGCTGTAACGCCGCGCCTCGAAGTTGTCGCGTGCGATCTGGAATTTCTGCAGCCACCGCTCCAGTTCGGGTTGTTGTGGCGGAGGTCCTGTCCGCGCCGGTGTCGGCGGGGGTGGCGGCGTAGGAGGTGATACGGAGACAGGTTTGAATTGCTTTCCGTAGGTTGTCAGCGGAGTATTCGTCGGTGCAACCATGACAAAACGGAAATTCTCCGGCGTCAGGTATTTGAGGACGAAGCCATGAAACGGGAAGTTATACATCTCACCCTCTTCATTGACCACATACTCTCCTTCGTTTCCGAAGAACTGTGTGCGTGCCGTTGTCAATCTCCAGCGATGGCCGTCGAAAAGATACTGATTATCGAGCGGCAGATCGGCTGTCCCGATGATGCCCATTTCAATCACGGCATAGGAACTGGGATTGAGTATGAAATAGTAGGTGGAATTTGTCGGGGGGATATAGACAACCGGGGAGGTGCCTTTCTGGAAAATGTACGGGACATTGCCGCGGTCGAGAATCGTACGTGCATCCGACCATGGCATTCCGAGTGTGACACCGTAAATGGACATGTTCAGGCTGGTGTTTCCGTCCGTAATCTGCACGACGGACTGTCTGGCGATATCCACTGTTTCTTTTCCCTGAGCATGGATTTGAGCGTGACTGAGCACGGCGATACTCAAAGCCAACACAAACATCCACATCGTCTGGCAACGGTATATGAACCGGTGGGGTTGTGTCGCAGTGTGAGCCTTCATCGGGGCCTCCGGAGTTTGTTGTAAGACATTCCTGGTCTCGGCCGGTGGTTAGAGTAATCGGTCGCGCAATTCCAGTTTCAGATCATCCACGCGGGGAATGTCTACACCGGGCTCCTTGTAGCCGATCAGATAGTCCTCATCGATTTTGACACGTACAGTACGGCGTCCATAAGTGAATTTCACTGATATGCGAGTCCTTATTTCCACACCCTGTGATTCAACGGTCTCATGCAGCCACTCGGACTTCATGTATCCATCGTCCTTGGATAACGTCTCGAACTGATAGCCACGCGTCAGAACGGCGTCAACAACAACCATCCAGGCGTCGTTGTAGCTCAATCCTTCACGTACCTCGTAGGTGATCCAGTTGTTGGTCTGATCATCGACGATAGGCTGGCAGCCGGTCAGAACCGGAAGAAGCAGAAGGGAAATGATTGAAAGACGTACATAATGTTTCATGAGCAGGCTCCTGGTATGTTGCCATGGTTGAAGACTCGGTTGAAATTTCATCGACACCTCCGATTATCGTCCGACGAGGCAGCGGTCGAGCAAATGCAGCAATTCCTTGTGTAACCGCTGAACTGATTGACGGCCGTGGACAGAAGACCCATGCTGTGTCGATTTGCCGTCACGCTCGTAGTTGAAATCACGCGCGCGAGGCTCTTCTGTTCCTTGCATGGTCTGTTCGTTCCTGATGCGCAGTGTGCCGATGTAATTGCTGGAGAGACAGTAGAGACGGGCCAATGAATCAATCACCGCGGTATTGGCTTTGAAATATTCATCCGGCGTGGATGACACCGATAATGCAGGCCAGGGACGTGAATCGCTACTCCGGCCTTCTCCCCAGGGAGTGGAGGCCGGTTCCGACGACGGCTGACGCTGATACTGCTTCGGAGTCGCGTACGGGACGTTCGTTTTGGCACGGTCCCAGGATGCCTGGATCGTCCCATCTTGTGCCTGGCTGTATCCGGTCGAAAAGAAGAAACACATGGCCGGAATAAGCATGATGAAAACAATACGGTTGCGATTCATGAGCACCTCAGACTGTGTAAAGGAGCCGAACGTCTCGTGCGTTGATGG
>JAGTUW010000401.1 GCA_018224345.1 Bacteroidota bacterium | reverse complement strand
TTTTCCGCATGCTCTCCTCCCTCGCACAACATGCTGTATAATTCCTGATCGGAATATTCAGCATAGTGTCGCGCTGTGCTATGGTCACCGCGTAAGCGCAATGGCGTGGACCTCTTGAGATATGAAAATCGGCCTACCTGGTAATGACACTTCAACCCTGAGTTTGTTGCACTGCAACATGCAAAATATTTCCATTGCAGTCGAGTGCACGGCGCGGCGTGCCCCTACGTTGCCCCCGCAGGCCTTCAGCGATATTATTCACACCGGATATTTTACCTGCTTTCTCCTTGCATCTTGTTCACGAATATCTTACTATTGGTTAGACATTTGTATACATGGAGGCTGTCATGGGCAAAGAATGGACCGAGAACCGCAAGAAGGTCGCCCGCTTTCTCGAACAGTATTTCGAACGTCACGGTCGCGCTCCGAGTATGGATGAAATCGCCAGCGCCACGGGTCTGTGGAAACGGTCAGTGGAAATCGTCCTGAAAGGACTCGAGAAAATCGGTTTCATAGAAATCACGCCTGGCATCAGTCGCGGCATTCGTCTGCTTGAAGGTGCGTATCGCCGGGTCCCTCTCGTCGGAGATGTCAAGGCGGGGCCACCTGCATGGGCGCAGGAAGAGGTGGTCGAGTATATCCGCGTCGACCGGAACATCGTGCCCTTCGACGACCCTGTCGCCCTGCGGGTCGAAGGATACAGTATGCGTGATGCAGGCATGCTGCCCGGCGATATCGTGCTCGTGAGGCAGCAACGTGCGGCAAACACCGGAGATACGGTGGTGGCGTATTATAACGGTGGGCTCACAGTCAAAAAGTTCGAATACCGCGACCGTCATATCCGTCTGCTCCCGGCCAATCCCGCCTATCAGCCGATCGAAGTCAGCATCGATGACGAATTCCAGATCGTTGGGCGCGTCATGCTGCTGTTGCGGGATCTCGGCGACTGCTTCAACTTCACCATCGAAAGTGCGGACGAACCCGGCGGCTTCTGAGTACATCGTCGCCGGCAGGCCACAACGCCGTTTGTTGTCGCACAGAATTGCGTTGGATACGGGTGATAAAACTTCTTATTTTTCCTTATTATTCCCGAAGCAAGGAAGACGGTATGCCTGGAAATCGCGGCATGATCGAAATCCACTGCATGGTTGTTCACGAAAGCAAGGGATCGGTATGATGGCTCTTTCTCTTCGTTCCGGATGGTTTATCGCCGCATTGTTTCTCTGTGTGCTGCTGTGTGTCCCGTCATTGGTCGATGCACAAACCACGGAAGTGCTGCGCAATGACATGTATCGATATGACGTGCGTTCCACCGGTGATGCGCAGGTGTTTTTCATAGAGGAGATCCAGCCGGTGACGCCGGAGGAAGTTCGTCTGCCGCGTCGACTGTATCGTATCCCTCTCGACGGGGCTGCCCCGTTCGATGTCGTGTTGCAGTCGGTGCGGCTTTCGGAAGCCATCGACGCGACTCCTTTTTATACGATGGAAATGTCATGGACTGCGGACTCGACCGTGCGTACGCGTGTCATTCCCTATGACGGTGCGATTACGGATCCCGCGATCGGTCGTGGTGCCGAGGTTCTCGCCCGGCGCATCGTCTATGAACGCAGGCAGCCCGTTCTGGAAATCGAATTACCGCTTCTCCTCTGGGATGCCGCCACACAGCGCATGCAATGGGTGGAGGAATATACACTGGCGCGTGTGCCTTCCGATGGTATCGGGCCTGCGGTGCAACAGGAGGAAAAACCACCGTATATGAGCCAGCCGTTTACTACGCGCAGTAAAAATGTGGATACCTCGCAGGTGTGGATAGATGAAAACGGGTCCATGGTGAAGTTTTTCGTGCGAAGGGACGGCCTCTACAGGATCAACGCCGACTGGTTGCGTGATGCGGGTGCGGATCCGGCGATGCTGGATCCCGCGCGCATTCAATTGTATCGCAAAGGTGTGGCGATTCCCATGCATGCGGTGGGACTTGAAGACGGAAATTTTGACGAAGAAGATTATTTCATCTTTCACGGGACGCGCAATTATGATGAAAGAGGATACAGGCATTTAGTCGCGCATGAGGACGATCCTTATCCACAGTACATGAGTATTTACACTGACTCGACCGCCTACTGGCTGCATTTCAATCACGATGATGCATCACGCGCTACGACACAGCCACCGATGTTACCTCTGCCGCCGGATACGCTGGACTGGACATACGAAACGCTGCATATTGAATACGACCCCAGCAATTTTCTGCTCCCGCACACGACAGATCTCATCCGCGGCCAGATGCCAGCCTGGACTTCCGAAGATACCTGGTGTATGGCGATACTCACGCTGGAGGCGGGGAAGGCGCCCTCGATCGGCTACAATCCGAAGTTCCGTGTCGACGAAGTTTTTCCGGGAGCCGACGCCAGGTACTGGTACAAGCTAGTCAGTTGGTATGGTGACCGGTTTGCCACACCGAACCATGCAGTTGCCATGCGTCTCAACGGGGGTGAGGTGCTGGATTCCGTTGTGTTCAATCATGACCAACAGGCCCTTCTCTTCGGTTCGGAACCCGCCTCCTCGCTGCTTGTGGGGGAGAATAATGTGCTGGGCATTACGAGCTGGAATATCAGTACCTCGTCGAGCAGTCTGCGCGTCGACTGGCTGGATATCGAGTACCCGCGTTTTCTGCGGGTTGGCGGACCTTCACGCATCTTCCGTATCGACAGTGTCTTTGCCGCCGGGCAGTGGTCGGTAAAACTCCGTGATGTGCAGACGCCGGACCCCTTTGTTCTGCGCGTGCGCGGTGATGGAACGTCTGCGGTGCTCCCTGCGGCTGCTGCTTCGCCAGAGGCGCCACATACTGTCTGGCTGGCGGCCGACCTGCAGCCGGGAGATGAATTGTATGTCTGGAATGCCGACAGTATTCCATTGCCGGGCAGGGGGGCGAGTCTCTCGATTCCGCGTCTCGACGAGGAGGAGGCTGAATACCTGATCGTCACCGCGCCTCAGTTCGAGAGCACGACACGGGAATACGCCGATTTTATTTCCACCAGTTATGATGTGAGTACAAGGGTTGTCTTCATCGATGACATTTATGATCGCTACAGTTACGGAATGTTTCAGCCCGAGGCGATCAAACTGCTGACCTTTGATCTGTATTATGGTCAGCAGGCCGATTCCCTCAAGTATCTCTTCCTGATCGGTGATGCGAACTATAACTACAAAGCGTCATATTCGCCGAATATCGTTCCTTCCTACGGGAATCCCGTCAGCGATGTCTGGTATGTCGCTTTCGACTCGCTGACCTCTGTTCCGAGTTTCGAGGTGGGGCGCCTGCCTGTGCGGGAAGAGGGGTGGGTGCGGCAGTATCTCGACCGTCATCGCGACTACAGGGAACAGGAGAAAACGCTCTGGAACAAATCCACGCTGCATTTCAGCGGTGGAAATCTCTCCGGCGGGGAGAATGAATTGCGCCGTTACAAGACGGTCAACGATATCGTGATTTCCACAGTCGTCGAACAGCCGCCGTTTGCAGGTCGCACGGCGCATTTCTACAAGACATTGGAACCGCAGTCGGACTTCGGTCCGTTGCCGCTGCCTGAGGTACGCGAACGCATTGCCGAGGGCGGGGTATTTATCTGCTATGTCGGTCACAGTGGAACGCAGACCTGGGATAATTCAATTTCACGCACCGATCAGTTGGAGAACAGTGCAGGGCGCGCCTCGCTTATCACTGATTTCGGTTGTTCGACCGGTCGTTTCGCCGAGCCGGATTATTTTTCTTTCTCCGAACTGTTTGTCACGGGCGAGAACAGCCATGCCATCGCCTATATCGGGAATTCTGCAGCGGGCTTCGATCTGACAGCCACGGTGCTTCCGCGGTACTTCTTCAACGAACTGATAACCGGGGGGGCATCGAGTATAGGCGACGCCCATCACCGGACGCGGATCCGCCTGGGGCCGTCCAATATCGTCACCAGGGTGTCGATACAGACCAACCTGCTGTTCGGCGACCCTGTCGTTGAACTCGATCTGCCGAAATTGCCGAACCCGATAGTCAGGGATTCCTGGTTGCGTCCGGAAATGGAGATTGTCACTGATGTGATGGACTCACTCGCATTCAATATCGTCGTCGGGAATTACGGATTACAGACTCCCGACTCGCTCGATATTCTTGCCGAACACTACAAGGATGGTACGATGACCGGCAGTATCCGGCTGACCCGTCCGTTACCTGCATTGTATGATACGCTGCAATTATCGTTTGACCTTTCCGGTGAGGCAGGCAATGGACTGTTGCGCATCACACTGGATCCCGACGACAAGATCGAGGAAATCAGCGAAGGGGATAATATCGCCGTACTCGATTACAGAATATTCAGCACCTTCCTGAAAGTCGTCAACGACCGTCTTGGTACGGTCTCCGCCCGTGGCTCGGACATCACCGTATTGAACCCCATGTTCGATCCCGGGGCCGTGAATACCATTACGGTGGAGAGTGACCGGACGCCGTTGTTCAATTCGCCGGAACGGGCGACGTTTCCTTACACGAAGACGATGAGCCGCGGTGACGCTCCGGCGCTCTTCCCGGAAGGGGAGAAACGCTACTGGCGCGTGAAGCTCGATGCGGCAGGACAGGATTTCGTCGGGCCTTTCCTTCGCCGCGATATGACGGCGCCAGCGGATTTCGTGCAGGCGGATTCTACGGAGTTTCTCTCCGCTGATTTTGATTTCGTGCGCTTCGATTCGGCAATTACTTTCCCTCCGGGCCGGCAGGTGGAATTGCTCGGTTCCGGCTTTTCCCTGGGCAACGCGGTTCATATCAAAATCGACGGCAACAACGTGCTGCCGACATCGATCGCGTCCGCTTATTGTATTGCTGTTGTTGACAGTGCCACATTGAATGTGAAACGTATCGCGCTGTTCAACAATTACAGTGTGCCTGCACACAGGGATTCGATACGGCGCTGGGCTGAAGAAGTGGAGTTCGGTGAATATTTCATGGTGACGACGGGGAATGAGCCGAAGGCCGGCAGTCATCTGTTTATCGATGAAATCAGGGCTCTTGGTTCGAAATATATCGACTCGGTGCTCGCCAAGGGCTGGCGTCCGAGCTGGGCCTTTATCGGGCGGCGTGGTGCGCCTGTCGGAACCATGCCGGAAGCCTATTTCTCCGAGGCCTCCCGCATTCCGGCCGTCATCGATACGACATTCTACGTCGCTCCGGATACCGGTTGGGTGACATCCCCACCTGTCGGACCCGCCTCCGTCTGGCATGGGGCGCGACTGGAACGCAGCGACCCGGCAATAAGTGATATACGGCTATTTATATATGGCGTACGCGATGATCAACAGGAGGTTCTCCTGATGGAAGCGGGTAATATCACCGAAGTGGATCTTTCCGGCATCGATGCTTCAGCCTGGCCATATATTCGATTGCGGGCCGGCTTTTATCCCGAAAGCGGTGATCCGCTCGCAACGAAGTTGCATGCATGGTCCGTCGACTATACGCAGCCCCCGGAGCTGGCGTTGAACTATCAGTCCGTTGCCATGCCGATAGACAGCGTGCAGCAGGGCGCTCCTGCCGAAATCGCGATCGGTATACTCAACGCAGGTGAAGGTGATGCGGATGTCTTTCCCGTACATCTTGAAGTGGTCGGAAGCGACAATATTCCGCGTTCCGCCGGAAACTTCTCGGTCAGCGGTTTGACGTCGGGACAGTGGTTCGATACTACTGCGGTCATCAACACGGATTTTCTCAGTGGTCCCTATCAGGTGTTCGTCCGTGTCGACCGTGATGAATCGATTCTTGAACAGTACAAGGACAACAACACATACGTTGCTTCGCTCTATGTCAAGCCCGACACCAGTCGTCCGCGACTCGATGTCACGTTCGACGGGTTCATGCCACTGGATAACGATTACATCCGCTACAATCCGGAAATCGTCATACAGCTTTACAGCGACAACCCGGTACCCGTGACGAGCAGGGAAAACTTCACGATCACTCTCGACGGTGATGAGATGGATCTCGACAGTATTGGCTTTACGATGATACCCGCAACACGGGATCGCCCCGCGACACTGCGCTTTCAGCCATTGCTCAGTGACGGGATTTATTATTTCGGCTTCAACGCCGAGGATGCAAAGCAGACATCCGTATATGATGAGGTGCTGGAAATTCGCGTGCGTGTCAGTACGAAAAGCCGTATTGCCGAGGTGTACAATTATCCGAATCCCTTTTACGGCGAAACATCCTTCACTTTTCTTCTGACGGGTATGGAAGCGCCACAGGAAGCTGAAATAAAGATATATACTGTTGCGGGCCGTTTGATCCGCAAGGTGTCCTACCCTGCATCCTCGATGCGTATCGGATACAACGCATTGAAATGGGATGGCCGCGACGAAGACGGTGACGAACTCGCCAACGGTGTGTATTTCTACAAAATCATTGCAAGATTCACCGACGAGACCTTCGAACATATCGGGCGCATGGCCGTGATGCGCTGAGTTGACGTGCATCTTCATCTTCATAGTAATTATTCCTTTCTTGCGGGAACGCTCTCGATCGAAAGGATCGTAGGGCACGCGGTAAACGCGGGATATACCGCTCTGGCCCTTACCGACATCAACAACGTCAGCGGTATCATGGAGTTCTATACCCGTTGCCGCAGTGCGGGAATACAGCCGATTCCCGGTGCGGATCTGTCGGCGGGACGTGCACGCGCGGTGCTGCTGGCACGGGATTGGCAGGGATATTCGGAGATCTGCGCGGCACTGACGGAACTGGTCATTCACTATCCCGCAGCACGTGTCGTGATCGAAGCGCCCACGCGGGGTTCCGGTGAGGAAATCCGTATCAGGGATGGAGAGGAGCGTGTTGCTGCCGGAGATTCGCAGAACAACGGAGCACGGGGGAACGGACATGGCATCGCATCCGATACCGCATTGCTTGCAGATATTCTGCTGCGTCACTGTGGGGAGCATGTGATCATTCTTTCAGCGGATGACGCGTTGTTGCGAAGGATCACCGGCAAAACCGCATGTTCAATTTATGTCGCACTCAGCAAGGACAACGAGGCGCGGTGGCCGCGTCTGCTCGATACGGCACATGACCTGGCTCTGCCTGTGGTGGCGACGAACAATGTGTATTTCGGTGTTTCCGGCGGACAACGTCTGCACGCAATTCTTCGTGCCATCGCAACCAATGGGACGCTGGATGCGATGGACCCGGGCATTCTCGCTGCGGGAGAAAATTATTTTATCGGGGAAGAGGAATTCCGGAAATGGTTTCGGCATATCCCAGGGGCTCTGACCGCACGCGAGCGCATCATCGCGGAATGTGATGTGCGATTCGATCTCGAACACAGCAAGTTTGCATCCTATCCCGATGTGCATGCCACTGAAAAGATGCAGCGGCTCAGAGCGTTGGCGGAAGAAGGACTGCGCGCACGCTACCCGCATGGACCGTCGGCGGCGCGTGATCGGATGGAAAAGGAGTTGGAGATTATCGGGCAACTCGGCTTTCTCGATTATTTTCTTGTTGCCTGGGATGTCGTGCGTTATGCCCGTATGCGTGCGTATCCCTATGTCGGACGCGGTTCCGGAGCAAACAGTATCGTCGCATATTGCCTGCGTATCACCAATGTCGATCCGATAGAACTCGACCTGTTTTTCGAACGCTTTCTCAATCCCGAACGGCGGTCGCCACCGGATTTCGATATCGACTTCTCCTGGCGGCACCGCGACGAAGTCATCAACTATCTGCTCGCAAAATATGGCAGTGATCACACCGCGATGATAGGGACTATCACGACCTTCAATCCACGTGGCGCGCTGCGTGAAGTCGGCAAGGTGTTCGGTTACAGCGCGGCAGAGATCAAGCAACTGACATCCATGTTGCCCGCATACGGCGCTATGCAGGATCTGCTCGATGCCGGGAGTCCTGTCTCCCGCCGGATGGGACCGGTACTCAACTCCCGATACGGCAGGCAATGGCTGCGTGCCGCGCTGGCCGTGCTCGACTTTCCGAATCATTACGGTATCCATTCCGGCGGTGTCATTCTGGCGCCGGATATGATGACGCGCTATACGGCGACACAGGTCGCACCCAAGGGCGTACGCATTACACAACAGGATATGTATGCGCTGGAGGACTGGCGGCTCGAAAAGCTTGATATTCTTTCCACACGGGGACTTGGCACCTTCGAGGATACGATGCAGGAGGTACGCCGCCGCACGGGTACAACGCCCCCGATCATCGATTATGCCGTCGCCTGCCGTGATGAAAAAACGCGGGAGATCATGCGGCGAGGAGAAACCGTCGGCTGCTTTTACGTCGAATCTCCCGCCATGATACAACTGCTCAGGAAGCTCCGCACCGATTCCTTTGAAATGCTCACCGCCGCAAGTTCAATTATTCGGCCGGGCGTCGCACAGTCGGGAATGATGCAGGCCTTCATCGAGCGCTTTCATGACCGCACAAAAATAAAACCACCACATCCGAAAATGTCCGAATTATTGCACTCGACGTTCGGTGTGATGGTATACCAGGAGGACGTCATCAAGGTGGCACATTTCATCGGAGGGTTACGTCTGGGCGAGGCGGATCTGCTGCGGCGTGCGATGTCGGGGAAGATGCGATCCCACGAAGCGATGCAGGCGTTGCGCGAGACTTTTTTCGCGGGTTGCAGGAGGCAGGGGATTTCCACAGAAGTGGCGGCCGAGATATGGCGGCAGATGGAGTCTTTCGCCGGATACAGTTTCTGCAAGGCACATTCCGCGTCCTATGCCGTCTTGTCGTTTCAGGAGGCCTGGTTGAAGGCACATTTCCCGGCGTTTTTTCTCTGTGCCGTGCTCAACAACCAGGGCGGATATTACCGGCCGGAGGTGTATATACAGGAGGCACGCCGGCTTGGGTTGCGTGTGCTTCTTCCCAATGTGAATGCAAGCGATGAACTGCACGGCTGTCCCGACGACCGGAGTATTCAGCTCGGCTTTCTGCATATCAGGAATCTCAGTCAACGGTCGCAGCAGCGTCTGTTACGTGAGCGCAGGGAGCATGGTGTTTTCGTGGATTTCAATGATTTCCTGGCCAGGAGCGGTACCACCGTCGAAGATGCGGAGCTTCTGATTCGCTGTGGTGCCTGTGACTGCTTCGGGGATGCGCGTCCTGCCATGCTTGTCAAGGCAAAACTGCACAGGAACAGGAATCGTCGGAACGTTGCGGAACCGATGCTGCAATTGCGTTTCGAGGATTTCGATGAGGAGTTGCGGCAACTACAGCCGTATTCTCCGCAACAGGTTACGGCAATCGAGTTGGAGACATTTTCCTATGCCGTCTCGACACATGTACTCGATCATTTCGAAAAGGAACTCCGTCACACCGTCAAGTCCACAGACCTTGGACGATTTGTCGGTCGACGCGTCCATGTAGGCGGGTGGCTTATCGCCGCAAAAATATCGCGTACGAAGAAGGGGGAGCGTATGATGTTCGTCAATCTCGACGATGCCGCCGGCCGTATCGATGTCGTGCTCTTTCCCCGCTGTTTTTCCAGGCACGCACATCTGCTGCGGAATACAGGACCATTCGTTATTTATGGCAAGGTGACCTGCGAATACGATGTTATCAATCTCATCGCCGAACGGGTCGAACTATTGCGCAAGGAGTGAGCCCGTAATGTGCATATTTCGGAAAAAAATTGTATGATGCGACTATGCTACATAAGAACTGATCTCTCCGACACATCCACTCCGAACATACAGGCATATCAGCCGAAATCCCGTGTGTAAATACATCACCTATATAATGCTCCTGATTGTCGTGTTACCCGGCACGATGCTGCCGGAAAGGAAGGATCATACAGGACAGCAAGGAGCAGATTCCGGCGTGCTGGAGACGCCTGAGGAAGAGATTGGCCGCCTGCTCGGGGAAGCAAACAGACTGCACACGAGAAATCCCGGAGAGGGGCTGCGACTCGCCCGGCGGGGGTATCACCACGCCCTGCTTCTGCAGGACACCATGTTGATGGTGCGGGCGCTCAATATGATCGGGGTCACCCACTGGATACACGGTGTCTATGACAGCGCTGTCGAGATACAGCATACGGGGTTGATGCTGGCCGAGGCGGTGTCTGACCCGGCGAGTATCGCCCGCAGTGCGAACAATCTCGGCCTGACATACAGAAATCTGGGGATGTCCGATCTCGCGGAAACATATTTTCGTGCGTGTATTCGTATACGCGAGCTGTTACCGGATACGGCGGCGCTTGCGCGCAGCATCATGAATATGGGCTTGCTCTTCGCGGAAACAGATCGGGTGGACTCCGCTCTCATCATGCATGAACGCAGCCTTGCGCTCGCGCGCAGTGTCGGTGATACACTGGGTATTGCAAGAAACCTGCATTATATCGGACGCATCGGTGTGCAACGCGGGAGTACGACGGAGGCGTTGATTCCGATGCAGGAGGCCTACCGGCTGTTTCGTGCCATCGGGGATATCAATGGCTACACACTCGCCGGAGCCGATATTGCCCGCCTGCTGCACAGCCTCGGCAGACATGTCGAAGCGCGGCGCCTTGGCGAGCAGGCCCTGGCCTCGGCGTTGGACCTCGAATCACGCTTTGCCATCCGTGAGGCGGCGGATGTCCTTGCATCCATTCATGCCGCACTGGGGAATTATCGGCGGGCTCATGACTTTCAACTGCTGTACAGGGACACCAATGACAGTTTGCGCAGTGAGAGTATACTACGCAATGTGGCTCGTGTTGAAATCGAAAGGGAACTGGCGATCAGGGAAAGA
Organism: Bacteroidota bacterium; assembly: GCA_018224345.1. GTDB lineage: Bacteria > Bacteroidota > Ignavibacteria > SZUA-365 > SZUA-365 > SZUA-365. Next base: position 5,727 of record JAGTUW010000401.1, on the reverse strand, counting down.
GAAATCCGCTACGCGGAACGACAGCGGGAGTTTTCGATGCAGGCAGAGTTGCAGTCGGAAGTCATGGTGCGCAACAGTCTCATCGGCGGCAGTGTGCTGTTGACGCTGTTGCTCGTATCACTGTTGTTCGCCTACAGAGGCAAGCAGAAGGCAAACACATTGATCACCGGGCAGCATGCACGCATCGAGGAAGTCAACAGGGAACTGGAGCAATTGGTGGAGACGCGGGAGCGATTGTTCGGCATTATCGGCCATGACCTTCGTGCTCCGGTAGGCAATGTCGCGAGCATGCTCGACCTGGCTGCCGACACTTCCAGTGTCTCACCGGAGGACCGTGAAGAGCTGACCGAGTCCGCACGTGTCTCGGCCCATGCGTCCTCGTTGCTTCTGAACCGTCTTCTCGACTGGGCACGCGCACAGCGGGGACAGATCATGATCAATCCGGAAGCAGGGAACCTGTGTGAAACCGCACGAGCGGTGATGGAATTACTCGATCCACTGGCAAAGGCGAAATCCATAGAACTCGACTTCTCCTGTCCTGATACCCTGTCCTGTACCTACGACGCACACCTGGTCATCGTAATCCTGGAAAACCTTCTGTCGAATGCGATCAAATTCACACCGGAAAGGGGCCGTGTGACGCTGGAACTGTGGAGGGAAAATGAATATGTGCAACTGCGTGTCAGCGATACCGGTGTGGGTATCAGCGCAACGCGTTTGCAGGCAATCCGCCGTCGCGCTCCGGTGCTTCCCGGGTATGGGACAAGCAGAGAAGGCGGTCATGGACTAGGCCTTGACCTCTGTCACCGGTTTGTTGATTTGCAGGGAGGTACGATGACGGTGGAAAGCGAGGAAGGACGCGGAACCGCGTTCACCGTATCTCTTCCTCTGTGCGGGAGTAAGGACAGTGCATCCGGGGCATGATGCGTGCTGGATGCCGGACGTTACATGAGCAATTGAAATCCGAGGAGCATCCCGACCTCGCCACCACTGTGGTCGAGATCGAAATCGGGTTGTCCGGGAATCTCATGGCTCCCGCTGAGCCAGTGATGGGAATAGCGCACGGCAACATCGAGCACGAGATGCCGGGAGAGAAAATATCCCACACCGATGCCACCGTTGAGACCGAAGCCCTGCGCACTGTTTGTACTTTGAAGGGGTGCGAAATTCATACTGCTTTCCTCCACTTCTCCGAGATAATGCCGATAGCCCACGGATAGTTCGGGGGCCACAAACCATCGCATACTGACGGGTTGATACCAGCGGATCAGCGGACCGACGAAAATATCCCGCTGCGATTCCGTGTATTTATAATTGTTCGCATTCGGGCGTGGTCTGCTGTCGTCACGTCTGTAGTTCCATGTCAACTCGGCACCGAACATGACATTCCGGGAGATGAAGTATCCGTTTCTCGTCGAAAGCCGCACGCGTTCATAATCCAGTGCCGTCCCTGTCGTCCCATTCGTGAACGCAACGTCCGTTTTCGTTCCACCTGTGGCATACATACCGCTGATACTGTAGGACATCCGGTACATGCGCATAAGACTCTGTGCACTGAGTGATGCCGGAAGCAGCATGCATGCGATAAGGAAGATGGCAGTTTTCACGACTCCTCCGTCAATCTGAAAAATGAGCTCGGTTATACCGCGATGGTACGAACAAACGGTAACACACAAACTAGCGACACACCGGCATATCTGCAACAGTTCGAACAATCAACAACCGCCGTTGTCCCGGCACCTCGTCTCTATCATCGGACAGAGATCGGGCACACATTCACGTCACATCGTGCGGGATGTGTCGAACGTCTCCGGAAGCGGTGTTGCCGGAGGTTGTTCACAGATAAGGAATAATGCAATCGGCCCGCCATCACATTGCCGGTGATGGAAGGCCGATAACAGGTACTATCTGTGAGGGACGAATGCTATTTTTTCGTTTTGATCGTACAGCCGATGGCCTTGGTTATTTCCACGGGCGGCTTGCCACCTGCAATCAATGCGTCGACGGCCATTTCGACATACCGTTCATCCGCCGCATCGGCGTCGCCGTGATTATTGTCAATTGCGCCAATGTAGCGCACGATGAAATCCCCTCCCTGGCGCTGCAGTACGAACACGTGTGGAGTTCTCGTCGCACCGTATTGAGGATAGATGATCTGGCCTTCGTCGATGACATAGGGGAAGGGAAAGCTTTTTTCCTTTGCACGAAGCACCATTTCATCGAAGCTGTCTTTTGGTTGCACCTCGGGATCATTGGGATTGATGGCGATCACCGGGTAGCCGAGCGGCTTGTATTTCTTATCCAGCGCAATTTTCCTGTCTTCATAGGCAACGGAGTAGGGGCAGTGATTGCAGGTGAATATGATGATGAAGCCCTTCGCATCAGGGAAATCCTTCATCGAGACCATGGTACCGTCGACATTGCGAAGGCGGAAGTCCGTGGCCTTGTCACCGATATCGTAACCACCAGCCGTCAACGTTGTGACAGTGAGGACGAGGAGAAAAAACGACGCGAACATGGATTTTATCATTCCTGTGTTCCTGTAAAAGATGAAACAAGTGTCTGTAATTCTTCACGGGTAAACGACTGTTCATAGAATGCACGTCTGTCGGCATTATAGATGACCGTGGCGGGAATCGCGCCGCTCCATGCGGGGTCTACGCGGTCGATCCAGGCGTTGGCATCAGGATCGTCAAGTACCAGAATCTCGGAACGCAATTCGTGCTTTTTGATGAAGGGGAGCAGGCGTTTCTCGAGCTGACCACGAAAATCGAGATTCACCAGGATGACGCGAACATCCCTTACGTCGTACTCGCGTGTAATTTCCTCGAAATACGGAAGTTCCTCTACGCAGGGAGCGCACCATGTCGCCCAGAAATTGAGTACAATCGTGGTTTCTCCACGATAATCCAGCAGAGGTGCCAGAGCATCGAAGCCTTCATAGACCGGGACAGGGGACTCTCCACCCTCCAGCATACTGCTGGGCGGCGGGAGTGTCTGTGCTTCGAGTGGTAATGGGGCGAAAAAAGCAATGATGGTAAAAACGAGCAGAATGATTCGATGTATATGCATAGTCGTCGTTGTTTTTGTGTACATCAGGATTCAACAGCGCACCCCGCCTCGCAGTTCCCCCGTTTTGACGGGAAAGGTCTGATACGACAGCTCACCTGCGGCGTTTCGTCATATCCGAATCACTATGTTTTCATTGGAAATCACGCAGAGGGATCGACGCTGCTGACGTGCGATCGAAGAGGGAGGAACAACACACTGTATTTCTGTGGGTGTCTTTACGCGGGGTCAGCGAAAAACCTCGAGCGGTTGGGTCAGTTCGCCTGTCGGTGTTACCAACTTGAGAAGATAGCTGCCGACAGGAAGAGTAGCGGTATTTATTCTGAAATGATAGGACCCTGGCAGCAGATTCTGATTCAGAAAGATCATCTGCCTCGTACGGCCTTTCTCGTCGCTTATCAGCAGCGTTCCCGAGACACCTCCCCTGATACTGATTGCGACAAAAGTTTCGGTATTGGTGGGATTGGGATGACAGGGACTGAGCAATATGCGCAATCCCGGAAGGGAGGGGGCCTCGTCGCCACCGGCTTCGATGCTGATCATTCCGGAGGAATATTCTTTGCCGCGGGCGTCTATCTGTCGCAGGCGGTATTCCATTCCGATGTTGGCAACCTTCGGGTGACGTCTGACATAGAAGCGCGGTTTGCTGCTGTTCCCCGCTGCAGGTACGATGTCAAACACATGCCAGTTCTGTTCTCCTGCCAACCGGTACTCGACTTTGAACCATGCGCTGTTGCGTTCCGTCAGTGTCGACCAGCGGAGCAGGTTGTCCTCGCCCGCCCGTACGACGGCGAACCCGTTCCATTCAGCAGGCAGTGGGGAAATAGCGGGCAGTACCGGACCATCAGATTCTTCGGAGGAGGGCGGCGGCCACTTTGTCAGGGCAGCGTATTCCGCCCCTGTGTCCTGTCCCATGACGCCCGACAGGTTTCCGCTGAGCATCAGTACAACAGCAAGGAATAAAGAGAGTTGTTTCATTGTTGCACCTTACAAAGATATCCAATAACAATATCGTTAAATCTATTTAGCAGTGTCACGACCATCATCGTCTGTAATGATACCGTTTTGTATAGTTCCCTTCACTTGTCTCCAGCTTCAGTTCATACATCCCGTCAGACAATGCAGAGCAATCCATCGAGAAGGAATGTCTGCCAACGGGGAGTTGCCGCCGGGCCAGGATGCGATCGATCAGCAGACCGCTCTCGTCCGTCACCTGGAGTGAGATCACATCTTTCCGCATGAGATCGATGATGATGCGTGCCATGGCACGGGAAGTTTCGGTTTCGATGTCGAAGGAGCGAAGGATTCCCTGGGATGGAGCGGAAACGATGTGGGAGTATTGAATGCTGCCGTCATACCCGGTGATCCTGAGCATGTAGCGCAGATCCTCATCGGGCACGCGTTTGTCGTTATAGCGGTAATCCCGTGGCATTTGTCCGTCAGCGCCTCCCGGGATGCTCCCTACCCGTCGCCATCCGCGGCTGCTGGAGGATGCTCGTTGAACCTCAAACTCATGGTTGCCGATTTCACGAACCGTTCGCCATTCGAGCAGCACATCCGTCCCTATGCGTCTGGCGTGGAAATCGACGACTTGCGCGTGAAACAGAGTGTTCCCGTCAGGAACATGAACCGGTGACGAGAATGCCGGTACCAGCATTTGTGCGATTCCGTCCTGTCCCGCCGCCATTCCGGACAACAGTGGCAGGATGAGAAGCATTGCCAGGCAGACAGTGTCGATATTTCTGAAGTGAAACATGTTCCGGATTCTCGCTTTCGATCCTTTCGGATCTCTCTTCTTCCTGATGTACCTCGTTCTATACGGAATGCAATCTACATCACTATCCCTACAGCAAGCTTAACACTGCATTACATTGCTGTAAGGTTGCAGGCGTTCGCCAGGCCACCGGAATTTTCTTATTTACTCTGCATTGACTAAGTTGAAACCAGGAGGTCATATGAAAAACTCTGATAATGAACGGAAGGAAGGGGAGGTTGTCGCCGGTGATACGCGTCGCAGTTTCCGTGCGCGTATTCCTGCTTATACGATTCGTCTGCTGGCGCTGATCGGCCTGGCGCTGCTGATCTGGAAAATAATCGCCGTCAATGTGCTTGAGGGCAGACATGAGCGCGAGATGGAGTCCTTACGCGATTCCACAGCACTGCTTATGGAGGAGCGCACGACAATACTTGCACAGATGACGGGCGAGGCCGTCGCATCCATGGCGGCATTGTCAATGCGCGCTGGTAATGAGCAGTACTTGCAGGAGCGCTCCGAACGGCTGATGCAGCGTGGTCCGGTCGATGAGTACGTGATTGCCGATACCCGCGGCAGGATACTGGCGACATCGGGAAAAACGAAGACCGGTGAATTTCTGGCGGAGAATCTGCAGCGTATGGCATCCGCACTGACAGAGCCGGTGGTCGATGTCATCGAGGGTGGACTGCCACGCGTGGTCGCACCAATCGAGGATGATGACGGCAGACTCGGCACGGTCATTCTCACTTTCCGTTTTCGGTGATAGTCTGTCTTTCGTTCTGTAGTCAAAGAAGTGAAACCGGTGATAGCCGGTTTCACTGTTTGACGACCGGACAGTTGCTGATGCATCTGACGAACTGTTGTGGCGCAGGGATCAAGGGCTTTGTCACCGGCGACTGGGG
>JAGTUW010000400.1 GCA_018224345.1 Bacteroidota bacterium | reverse complement strand
CGTTCGCCATGCCATGGTTCCGTGCTGCCTCCCGTAGCACGTGTGATACTTCTGATGAACGCACAGAGCTGTGCACGATCGGGGATATCCACAGGGTCACTGCGTAATTGTGTATCTATCTTGCACAGATAGGTATTCTCATGCGCGGCGTAGCGGAAGATGACACCATCGTCTCCCTCCAGTTCACGTTTAAGTGCGCGCACGAAGTCATAGTTCGGAAACACTCCGGGTTCGACATTGATGTATTCTCCGGCATGTTCGACGCGGCCGTCTTCATGAAGAAGGTGATGCGAAAACTGAAAAGCGATTTCCTCGTAGGGACGCCTCCCACTGTTGAATGGAATCGCGACCATTGTCGTTTCGAAATCAATGAAGTGCAGCGGATAGGTCCAACTGTCGATTTCCCGCCGGAGATGTGCGCGATCGAGCCAGACAGTCTTGTCATTATCCCTCACCTTTCTGACCTGCAGCCACTGCCGCTCGGAAGTTGAAATCCCCGGCTTGCCGTCCGGTTGCGGATTGATATCACTTTGCTGCACATCACGCATATGGAAACGTCCTTGTTCGATCAAGGCATCCTTTTTCCTGTAGTTCCAGAGATCCAGTACCGTCGGCTGCCGGAAATCTTCTTCCGTCCACCCCAACACTTCCGACCAGCATTCCTCCAGCCCGCTCTGCAACCCGTTGGCTTCATCTTCCGGCGTACAGTAGAATTCACAGGACTGGCAGACAGAGCCTATCCGGGGCGGGAGTTTTTCATCGCGTTCATAGTGATCGGCATACAGTATGATGCGCTCATTGAAAGAAAGATCGGGTGGATCCCTGCTGTCCCTCCCCGCCCATATCATCCCGACATATTCGTCGACATTGACCTTGCGGAGTATCGGCGGTGTAAGGTCTTCGGCGGAAAGATCGGCGGGGACGCGCACGTTCAGGCGGCCGCCCGCATCACGTGCGACACGGAATTTCTGGTTGAGACCGTCCGTGGGACACAAGGCTGTCTTGTCCACGAGCAGAAGAAAAGCGTTGACCGTATGATCGGGGAAGGCATGGGTCAGGACATATTTCTGAAAGGCGACATCGTAGAGGTAAGAGCGCCATTTGGCGCGTATTGAACCGTCCCTGTTCAGAAATGTTTCACCCGGATCGGAGTCAACAGACTTCGCTTTCACCTCTATCAGATTCAGCACAGTGCCCTGTTTTACCAGCACATCGACACGGATGAAGAGATTTGAGAAAGCGACCGCTGCCTCGTAAATAATCGTATTCTCGCAACGGAGCAGCGCACTTGTCTCCGAGAGCGCTTCCTCATGGTCCAGCGTGGTGATGTCCACACCGCCCGGATGATAGCACTTCGCCAGTTCGCCGACCTGGTAGCCTCCCTTTGCGAGCTCTGCAAGAAAGGTATCGGTCAGCGATTGATTCGCATAGTCACGCTTGCCGGTGTACCAGAGTTTTGTCGGACATTCGCATGCCAGTTTGAAACGTGATTTCGTCAGGTAGCGTGGGTACATAATACAAGCCGCATATAAGTGTCACGGGGTATGCACTTCCAATGTCCGCATGATACGTTCACCGATTTCCCGATACTGGTCGGGTTCATCCTCCTGGCAGGTAAGGGTGAGGACATAGGCGAAGTCGCCGACGAGTCTGTAGTGCTGAAGAAAGCGCAGCGTGGATTGTTGCTGTTTCCCGGTATAGAGGAGAATGTGATATTCTCCCTGTTCATCGGTTGCGCGATTACTTTCCAGTAAATTCGCCTCATTGACGATGTCGGCAATCTGCTCTTCAGACAGCTCGACATATTGGTCCAGCGAAAGATTGAACGCCGCGACATTCTGTAGAATAAGGTTGATGTTCGTTCTGAAGCCATTGTCTTCATCATCCGCCGGAGCGAACAGCACGAAGCTCGTCCCGATCGCACCGGAAGTATCCACAGCCCAATCCGGGGGATGCCAGATGGAACAGTACTCTCCGGTGAGCATCACCCAATCGTCCGGGACAACATCAGTTGCGGAATCCTGTTCCGATTGTGCGAAAAGGACATCGCAGCACAACAAGCAGAACGATGCAAGCAATATGGACATCGAAAATCGCTTCATGATATCACAGCCTCCTTGGTGAGAAAAGATGTTCGTCCTGTTCGACGCGTCGCGGAATGAAGAATGATATCGACTGCCGCACATCGTCCGGCACCGCACATCGTCCGGCACCGCACATCGTCCGGTTGCCGTCGCTGTTCCGGCTGCACAAGAACCGGCGAGGTCAGGGCCTGTCGATGCAAGCTGTGGTCAGATCCATACAAATCGTTCGCAGCTCCTCCTGAATCCGGGCATCATCTGCATACACAGGATAAACCGTAGCGCCGGCGATATCCCTGAACGAGGGGTTTACAGGTCCGGGACGCATGACCTCGAGTTTGTGGTTGAAGTGTACACCCGTCATATCGCGGAAGTCACCGGAGGTACAGATTCTGAAATAGTTTTCCGCCATGAAATCTGCAGGACGAAAAAAGAAATTCTGTATCGCGGCGATCAGTTTCCATCGAAAGGTAAACTTCGCCAGGGTTTCGCGTGACATTTTCGCACCGTTGATCTGCAGAGAGTAGAGTTTGATTCCAACCTCCTTCAACTCATCTGCCATGCGAAAGGTAAGCATGAGAAAGGCCATTTTCGAATCACGATAGCGATGGTACACATTGCACCCGTCAGCGCCGGTCTTTCCTGTCAGCCGCGCGGTATCGATCGTTTTTTTCGGACTGAAAAAGTGCTTGATGATATTGCTCGAGGCATGCAGCACGCGGGCATCATCCGACTCCCGAAGAAGATCGCGCAAAAGTTGTGTCATCAGAAAGGGACCGACCACATTGGTGGCGAAAGTGATTTCGATTCCGTCCGGACTCAGACGAAACGGAGCGCCATGTTCGAAGTAGGCGGCATTGTGCACGAGGATGTCCAGCGACGAAAAACGTTCCCGGAAATTCTCACAGAATGCCGTGATCGACTCGAGAGAGGACATATCCACTTCATCGAGCATGACACGTTCATTTCCCGTGGCGGAGACGATCTCACGCTGCACCGCCGCACTGCGTGCCCTGTTCCGGCAGGCCATGCAGACGGTATATCCTTCCCGGGCGAATTTCAGCGCCGCCTCCCTGCCGATACCGGAATTGGCTCCTGTGATGATGACGGTACGTTCTTGCATCGAGAGAGACAGAATGATGGAACAGGCTTCACTGCAACATACGAGGCAGCCATTGTACAGGCAAGCCGGGGTGAATCCTATCACCACCAAGCTGCTGCTTTCTCGAGTCGGCGCCCATGTT
>JAGTUW010000399.1 GCA_018224345.1 Bacteroidota bacterium | reverse complement strand
TCTTTACATGAACATACTGACCGTATGGCGTCATATCTTCATCATACTTCAGGACCTTGGTGGTATCGTTGATCCAGACCGCCGGAAAGCTGGACTGGGAATAGACCGAGACCGAAACGAACATCAACAGGAGCAGATGCAATGGCAGCAATCTCATCGTAGGTCCTCCGAACAATACTCTTATGAATACAATATTTCTACGGTAATCCTTATCGAATCTGCACATAATGAATAGTAGCTACAGAATAAAAAAAAAAATGCAAGCCCATGACCCATGAGAGCAATTTCCTGATTGATTTTCACCGTACATACCCGGACCGGCGATGCGGGGATACAATCCGAGACATGTGAGCCTGGCTGAGAAAGCCGTACCGCCAAGGTGGCATCCTCTGTGTCACCACGCTTCGGAGCAAGGAAATCAGGTTCCATGGGTGAAACGAAGCAACGAATTAATGCCGGCAGATTGAATATCCCCCGATTGCTTCGTATTATCATTGTACTGGATTCTCTTTGCACCAATCGGGTATGCGCATGAACACTTCACTACCGACCCTGCTGCTTCTTATCCTGCTCGCGACTGCTGTTCCGGCGCAGGATGTGCTTATTCAACGTGACAACGGCACCGCCGCCGGCGCCTATTTCAACCGCCCCTCCTTCACCAATGAATCGGTCATACTGGCCTTTGACGGTCCCTGCCGGATTCTGGAACTGCACATCTATTATATGGGTGACAATCCGGCGAAGGATACGCTGTACGTGGTCGGGGATGCCGCGGAAGGGGCCATTCCCCCGACGCATTGGGTGTGGGGCTACAATACGCTGACAGCGCCCATTGTCGTCGATTATTCCGGAACCCCGGGATGGCACACCATTGACCTGCGGGACCGCAACCTGCGCTGCGACGGACTTGAACGCATCGTCATGCAGCACTGGACACAGTCTCCGGCGGGGCCATGGTTTGCCGTGGATAACGACCAGCAAAGCACGCCCTACTGGAGCTTTCTGATGGACCCGACCATCACCAACAGTCTCGGCGGACCCGGACAGTTCTTTCTCACAACAAATGATTTCATGGTCCGTGCGCTCGTACGGTACGACTACCCCGACGGCAACAGCTCGCAACCTCCGCCGGCACCGACACTGAAAGATGTCGCCGTGGAAGTCGGCATTCACGGGGATGGCAATCCCCTGACTTCCGCCATCGCGGCGGTGGCGGATTGGGACAATGACGGCTGGGACGATATCAATATCGGCTCGAATTATTTCAGAAACCGCGGCGACGGCACTTTCGAACGGGTCATCGGCTCGCTCGGCCTCCCCCCCGGATATGCGGTCTGGGCAGATTTCGACAATGACGGCTGGGTGGATGCCTATATCGTCAATGGCGGCGACCATGACAAACTCGTCCGCAACAACGGGGACGGCACCTTCACCGACGTGACCACCGCCTCCGGCATCAGCAACCCCGCACCGACAGTCACACCCATCTGGCTGGATTACAATAACGACGGACATCCGGATCTGTTTATCGCCAACGGACGCCGCACCGTCAACAGCCAGGAGGTCTACTTCCAGGACAGACTCTGGCGGAACAACGGGGACGGCACGTTCACCAATGTGACAGTGGAAGCAGGGATCGCTGCAGCGGAACCGAGTCCGTACATGGACTGCTGGGGAGCGAGCGCATGTGACTACAACAATGACGGCCTGACCGATATCTTTGTTTCCACCTACCGCCTCGCTCCGGATCTGCTCTACCGGAACAACGGCGATGGGACCTTTACCGAAGTCGGCGCGGCGACGGGCGTACGGGGCGTGCCGACAGCGGTCCCGCAGTATTTTGGTCACGGCATGGGCAGTGACTGGGGGGATTTCAACAATGACGGGCTCGCCGATCTCGTCGTCGGCAACCTCGGCCATCCGGACTGGCGTGGCGCCGTTTCGAATCCTTCGCTGATCTTCCGCAACGACGGCTCGGAGAGCTTCACCCCGGTCCATCAGGAGATGGGACTCAAATTCCGTGAAATGAATGCCGGTGTGACCTGGGTCGATCTCGACTGCGACGGCTGGCTCGACCTCTGGCAGTCGCAGTACGCCTACAACAGGGAAGGAGTAAACGGCGAACCTGGCCGCTACTCCCGTGTCTATATCAACAGCGGTGCGCCGGACTTCAGACTGAAGGACAACACCTGGCATTTCGGAAGCAAGGTCCATGGCGCCTGGACGGTCTCACGTATCGATTTCGACAATGACGGCGATATCGATCTGCTCGTAGCCAGTCCGCGTGACGGTGTCAAGCTCTTCCGCAATGATATCCCGCGCAAAGGCCGCTGGCTGGCAATGCGCCTGAGCGGGAGTCCCGACGATGGTGTACCCTTGAATGCCTCAGGAACGCGGGTCGTTGTCCATGCGGATGGTCGTATGTTTACCCGGACACTCTCGACATCATCAGCCGGGTCGCGTGCTGCAACCAACAGTATGGAACTGCATTTCGGTCTTGGACCAGCAGTAACGATTGACAGTGTCGTTCTCCATTACCCGAACGGGACAACACAAACTCTCACGACACTCGTTCCCGACAAACGCTACCACATCGCCTACACCGGGGATATCAGCACATCGGTCGAGGCTTTGCCCGGGACGCAGTCCTGGTCCGTCGATGCGGCGGAACTGCACGCTGGCATGATACACTTCAATCTCCAGGCCCCGCAGACCCTGACCGACGTACGTATCGATATCTATTCATTGCTTGGGCGGCGTATCCATTCGATCAGCGCCGGGGAACTCCACCCCGGATACCAGAGTTTTTTCCTGCCCATGCGGCTTTCGAGCGGGCTCTACCTCCTCTCATTACAGGCTGGCGGACAAACACATAACACGCGCATGGTCGTCACACAATGAGATGAGGTTCACTCCGGCTTATCCTATGTTTGTATCAATCATTGAATCATCTTCGGAAATACTATGAAACGTTTGATATTCCTGCTGATGCTGTTTCTTTCTCCCAACATACTGCAGGCACAGTTACTCGAAAGCATAACGGCGAAGGAAGTACTGCCAACCGTCGTTGCGAAAGCGCAGACGGAATTCGCCTCCGATGCGACACTCACAAACGCGCTGTTCTACGGCGTGGAATACCAGGGCATCACACTCGAACTGAATGTCTCCGACGGCACAGCCACGGGTTGGCTCTACCGTTTCCACTCCCCCACGCTCGATTCGAGTGTCTACTATGTCGGTGCGCGTGTGGTCATGCTCGGTGATCAGGCCATCGGACTTCCGCTCGATACACTCACAAAGCACTTCCCGGTTCCGCCGGTCAACGTTGAGCTCAGCGAACCCTGGGTCGACAGTGATGCAGCCCTTCAGGGTGCGAAGGACGGTGGCGCTGAGACATTCATACAAAATAATCCCGATACTCAGATCTCTTTTGCCTTTGTCATCAGCAATCCGGTGGCGAACCGCTATATTCCCCAGGGAAAATATTGGTTGTTCCGTTTTACCGCAGAGCAGGATACGCTGACCTGCATGGTCCATGCCGCGACTGCCCTGCCCTACCGCTGCTTC
>JAGTUW010000398.1 GCA_018224345.1 Bacteroidota bacterium | reverse complement strand
TTTGTGTCGACTGCAGAGAACAAAAGAAAAAGCAACACCCCGTCGGTGTCTGCCGGGATTCCCGGCGATGAAGTGATATGCCGTTCCCCTTCTTTTCGGTCAACCGCTACTTCCAATTGCTCCATTATTGTCCCATTGACATCGATGCCGATATAGCGCAACAGTGTTCTGTCGTACTGTACCCGTAGGGACAATTCGAGAGATTGCCGGTAATCGAGTCCCGGTGTGAGCATGATCGGAAGCAGAAGATCTCCGCCCGAGACAACGGCGAGCGTTGTGTCGAATCCAATGGAAATTTCCGGAGGACAGCCATGCACAGCGTATTGCGCATCTCTGGTGGTGGAAATTATTTCACAGTTCTGTTCGATATACTCCATGTCAAGTGTAATTCCAGCGGCAGTAATCCTGTCATGATCCGCGGTCAGAAAACGCAGTGAGAACAGTGCCGCCGGGTTCCCATAAGGGACACCACGGGAAGGCATCGTTGCGACTGTTTCGAGTAGCAGCACCCCATCCTGCAGCTCATCGACACGTATGGCAGCAGGATCAAGAATACCCGTTCCGGCATCGAGGCCCTGATAGATTATCGTCGTGGGGTCATACTGGATTTGCATCCGAAACGACAATGGCTCTTCTTCGCGCAGCTCTCCGTCAACCATCACAGGCAGATCGTAGAGCTGCCGCGCCTGCAGGATTGCCGGGACATCGATGGAGACATTTAACCTGGAACGTAAATCAGGCAAGGTGTAGCTGAACTGCTGCTCAAGCAGGATGCCCTGAATATCAGCCGTCATGACGGCATCCCGCTGTCGCCCGTCCTGACAGGTATCAGGTGAAGTATAACGGAGGACACAGCCGATACTGTATATACTGGCGACAATTTCCCGGAAAATACCGTCAAGGTCCTCACTTGTCGGTGCAAAATGTGCCTTGCCTCCCGTCCCGTCTGCTAAACGCCGCAAGGTATCCTGATTGACACGATTCGGATCTGTGATGTCCGGGTAGAACCCGAGTCCGATCGGATAGACGGGAATACCCGCCTGCCAGGCAATACTGACCGCCTGCTCGCGGGTATGCCGGGACTGATTATCCACCCCGTCCGTCAAGAGGATGATCACGCTTTTACCATTCTTGATCGAAGCGAGAGTCACGGCGTTGACGATGGCAGTATAGATGGCGGTGCCCGGCCTCAGCGCCATGGCGAAGGCGGCATCGATCAGCCACTGCGTATTCCCGGTAAAATCCTGTTCAAGGACAAAGTCGCGCGCAAAACTGGCCAGAGCGGCTTCATCCTGAGGTCGCAGACTGTTGAAGCCCTGAATGAACACTTCTTTCGCCCGGCGCCACTTCGTGCTGTCAAGATCGTAATGCGTCGTGCCTTCGATAAACGCCATACTGTAGCTGACGTCCATAATGAAAAAGAAATGTATTTTTTGTGCTCCCTTGAGATCACCGCATTCGATTTCCACCGGCAGGACACGCACGCCGTTTTCAAATACCATAAAGTTTTCGGAAAGAAGCGTATCAATCGTGGAACTGTTGTCGAGGATTTCGAAAGGCAATCTGATTTCAGGATAATTGCTGTAATCCGGACTCCCGGTCAGCAAACGAAATTGTTGGGCCAGAAGTCCTGTGTTCTGCATGGTGAATGCGAGCAGGAGCATGCCAATATATAGATACACACGGGTTATCGGGGAGATGGTTGTCATTGACGATGACCGGTTCTTGACTTGCGTGGGTAGGGTTGATGTTGCTATCAGTGATTGACAACACACAGTGTTGTTTGTTACACCTGAAAGTCCATAATCCGAAACTCTCACGCAAGTCATAAATGCACCTTCTCAGCTACGGGTGTTCCCCCGTTCCCGGAGAAGCTCCCGCCCCCCTGGCTGACGACAATGCTACCGGGTGCTGAGCTGCAGTTCCACGCGGCGGTTCATCGCATGGGATACCTTGCTGTCACCCAGCGAGGCCGGTCGGTTTTCACCGTAGGCATTAATGCGAATAGCTTCCAGTGGCACACCAAGATCACGCAGGAATTTGCTTACCGCGGCCCCGCGACGCCGGGAAAGGTTTATATTGTAATCCTCGCTCCCGCGATCATCCGTATGCGCATCGAGCGTGATGGTGAATTCCGTACCTGCCTCCTGCAATGGCGATATTTCCGCCTTGTAATATGCTTTTAATTCTTCCTGATACTCCGGCCGCAGCGCTGATTTATCGAAACCGAAGTAGGAAACGACGACATCGTCCGGGAGTTCACCGGGCTCCTCCTCTTCCTCCTCTGCCTCCTCTGCCGCGCGCTTGACACCGACGGGTGTCAGTGGCAGACTTTGGCGATACTCGTTGTAATAGAGAAACTCCGGGACGGTGAATTGTTTTTCAGCGGGTTCGTAGCCTTTGACCGAAGTTGCAATCCTGTAGCTGCGTGCCAGTTCCGTACGGAACTCATATCTCCCGTTGTGATTCGCTTCGAGAGTAAATGCACTCCCCTGGGCGGGCTCGACACGCACATTTGCGTTTGGGATCCCCATTTCCGTAATGCTGTCGTACACCATCCCGCGGACATAGAAAATATAACGTGTACTGTCTTTGAACGGATTCGGCCAGACAGCATACATATCCAGTTCACCGTAGCCGCCACCGCGCGAAGAGGCGATGATGACAGTATCCTCTCTGGCGGTCAGACGCCAGAAGATATCGTCGGCACCGGAGTTAAACGGCTTGCCGACGTTACGCGCGAGCGACCAGGTCTCGCCTTTCACATTCGTAGAACGAAAGAGATCATACCCTCCCAGGCCGGGATGGCCGGTGCTGCTGAAATAGAGATCAACACCATTCGGCGCTATCAAAGGTGCCTTTTCATCGCCACCGGTATTGATTTCCGGTCCGAGGTT
>JAGTUW010000397.1 GCA_018224345.1 Bacteroidota bacterium | reverse complement strand
GCGATTTCCGCTCCGTATTTTCCGACAGGCCCATCCTTATTCTCGTATGCGTAGGGAAGCGCGATGGAAAGTCCTTCGACGCGGTTGAAACGCAACATGTTGATGATACCGGGAATGCTCCAGAGCTGGCTGTCGCGCTGCAGTTCCTTCCCCGAGACGACATGCCCGAAGTCGTATGCCATCTCCTTTGCTGCGCGCAGTGTGGCCATGCTGTCGGCGATATGATGTATTCTGGCATCCACAAGTGACGGAGGGTGCAATCGTCCTCGCTCCCATTCCGCATCACTGATCGAATCCACCGTCACCGGAATTTCAACACGATATCCGTCGAAGACAGAATCAATATCGGCTGGATTGATCCGGTATCCTGCGATTACCGAGGATGCTTCCAGCGCAATCCACACCTGTGATCCCATGAGCGTGAGCTTCCCCTCTACGAGGATAGTACCGGCACTGGGAAGCCAATGTCGTCTATCATACAGACTGAATTGCTGCCGATAGGAAATGCGCTCTGCAGTGGGAAGTGTGACGGCGCGTGCTGCACGACTGAATTCAAGTTCTACCTGCGTGATCGACCAGGTGGAATCCTCGATATAGTAATAGCCCGACACGGTGGAACGCAACGACGATTTCGGCAATACACGAATACGGTAGATGTCATGTCTCTCACCCCGCGATACGCCTGCAACACTGTACCAGTACACACCATCAAGGCCCTCTTCCGATATCGGTCCGATGATGCTCCCCGGTGCATTGCCGAAGGTGATTTCCTCCATTGAGAAATCCAGGCGGGCGAAACCACTGTGAATCGCTCCACCCATTTCCGAAAACAGATCGGTCTGCCTGCGCCCGTGAACCAGAATCTTGTGCCTGCCCGGCCGTTGAAACCAGGCCTCGGTCTGTGTTTCCGTGACATTGAGCAATGACGCTGTCAGATACTCCGCCAATTGCTCCGACATGTTTTTCGTGCTGTCAATCCGGGAATAAGCCTTATTATGCGCACGCATATGATAGGAATACAATTCCTTCTCACGTTCGATCCGCCGTTGCCGTGCACGCCGCACAATAAGTCGCGCAAGGCTGTCGTCCGGTGTCACTGTGACCTCGGGCATTTCGAAGGTCAGCGGCCGCAGGGATATATTCACTATCTGGGAGCTGTCCGTTACCCGTACATGTCTTGTTTCGGATTGATATCCAATATAGCTCACGCGCAACGTCCATTCACCCGGAAACAGGTACAGCCGGTACTCACCTTCTCTGTTTGTGACCACACCGTTGCCGTTTTCAACGACAAGAATGTGAGCGAATATCAGTGCCTCACCACTCTCGGTGTCACTGACTCTACCGCGCATCTGTACATCCTGCGCATGAAGTTGAAAAGCCGGCGTAGCGAACAGCGTCATACAGACCGAAACGAGCAAGGCGATCCGACATATCGCCCGTCCTGCTTCCGTAAGGATTTGACAGTGTGAATCCAACGTTCCGATTGACAAGAGGACACGATGATCACTGTACTGCATGACGGGGACTCCTGTACTACGATTCCGTTGTTTCATGAATAACATACAGACTGCTTCCAGGAGAACAAAATCATCAATGCGTCCCACCTCGGCAGAATCTCCCGCGATCACGGCACTGTCTGTATTCACCCGGTACTGTGCGTTCATGATGCGTGAACACTGCAGCATTTGCGTACATGCCCATTCCCTGTGTGCAAAAAACGCTGTTATCATTTTCCCCTTTCTCTCTTTCACAGTTCTTCCTATCTTGTTTCTCTTGCACAGATAATGGACGGTCCGCCGGAGGTCGTATGAATTTCTTGTCACGAATCACATCATTCCTTCTTTTTGTCGTACTCTGTTCCGTCATCGGCCACGCTCAGGGAACATGGGTGCAGCAACCGACGGCCTTGCCATCGGCACCCACGACATTCGTGCAGGTCGGTGGTCTCTGGGGTATCGCCATGACGGATACGGGTACCGGGTTTGCGGCAGGCTATGCCTCGGTGGCAAACGGCTTCTCCGGAGTACTGCGGAAAACCGCGGGCGACCCGACCTGGTATGTCCTCCCCTCCTCGAATTTCACGAATCTCCCAAGCAGCCATACGCTCTGGTCCGCCGTCACTGCGATCGGGACATATGCATGGGTTTGCGGCTCGAACGGGCGACTCTACAAAACAACGAACAACGGAAACACCTGGGCTGAAGCACGTAACGGAATTATTGGCACAAACACTCTCTATGATATCTACTTCAAAAACCAGAATGAAGGCATGGCGGTCGGCAACAACGCCACGATGTATTACACTTCCGACGGAGGTGCCAACTGGGTACAACAGACACTTCCGGCAACCGTTTCCACAAGCACAGCGCTGTACGGTATTCACAGCGCAGGCAGCAACTGGTATGTCTCCGGTAACGCCAACACGATCATACGCGGAACGCCAGCCACATCTGCGACCGGCTGGGTGGATCTGACGGGGAACGCCCCCTCCATAGGCGGCGTCGAGGGACTGCAATTTCTCGATAACGCCGTCGGGACTGTCGGCGGCATCGGTGTCTTCGGTTCCCCGCTGTATCGCACGACAAACAGCGGAGCAAGCTGGACATCCATAGGTACCGGCCTCGGCGGGACCAATCCGTACAACGGGGTGTTCTTTTTCGACGCGAATAACGGCTGGGTGGGGAATGCAGCGAACAATATCGCCCGCACCTCGGATGGCGGACAGAACTGGTCGACCGCAACAACAACGAATCTCCCGGGACAAACTCCGGCCAACTGGCTGACACGTCTTGATTTTCCGAGCAACTCTATCGGCTATGCCGCCGGCGGCGCACCGGGAACATCAAGCGTCGGCTGGATACTCCGCCATGAGACTCCCCTCCTGCCCGATATTTCCCAGACACCGACCTCCCTCGATTTCGGCACTCTTGACTGCGACAGCAGCATGCAGAAAGTCTTCACGATATTCAACGATGGGAATGCGGACCTTACGCTCAGCAGTATCACATTTTCTTCCCCGGAATTTTCCACCGTCGGGTCCGTTCCGAATACCGTACCCGCTGCGGGTGGTGTGACTTTCTCGATTCACTGGACCCCCTCCGTTCCCGGTTCCATGCCCGCGAATGCGGGGATGACCATAGAAAGCGACGACGTAAACAATACACCCTATTTCGTGCAGTTTTCCGGGATATGGAATATCGGGACACTGGCATTGGGTGACACCTACGATTTCGGGACGATCTGCCTCAACGACTCCGCCGATGTGTCGCTGATGATCACGGTGACCGGCAATTATTCTCCAAAAATCATCGCCTTCGAACATGTCAGTGGCCCCGCATACGTACGTATGCTCACTCCCGATATCGGTGCAACAGTCAGCGGTACGACACAATTCGCCTTCCGTGCCGATCCCACGACGGTCGGTAGCCTGTCTTCCGTCTATCGCATGATCACAGGTAATCCACTCTGTCCCAGACAACAGCACATTACCTTTACGACGAGCGTCACGAATGCCGATCTGACACTCTCACCGGCAATTGTGGATTTCGGAGATGTCTGTATAGGTGAATTCAAGGATCAGGAGATCACCGTCACGAACAGTGGCAGCGAGGCCGGTGTGATCAGTTCCCGTCAATTCGTCT